>DATDOR010000190.1:0-3999 GCA_035293165.1 Anaerolineales bacterium
AAGGATGTCCGGCCCGACGACCTGGCCGCCATGGTGGTGGCGGAAGTCGTGCGCCGAGCCGGCATCGATCCCGCAATGGTCGAAGAGGTGTATCTAGGCTGCGCCAACCAGGCCGGAGAGGACAACCGCAACGTTGCCCGGATGTGCACTCTGCTCGCCGGATTCCCCGTCGAAACGCCCGCTGTCACATATAACCGGCTATGCGCATCCGGCCTGCACGCTATCGTGCAAGCCGCCCGCGCCATTAGAGTGGGCGATGGCGACGTCTACATCGGCGGCGGGCTGGAAAACATGTCCCGCGCGCCTTACTCCGTGCCCAAAGCGGAGAGCGGCTACCCGTTTGGCAACCTGACCGCCTGGGACACCGCCCTCGGCTGGCGTTATCCCAACGAACGGCTCAAAGAGCTGTACGGCAACGATTCGATGGGGGAAACCGCCGAAAACATCTGGGATACTACCGCCGATGCAGGCATCGCTATCTCCCGCGAAGAGCAAGACCGCTTCTCCCTCCAAAGCCACCTGCGCGCTATTGCTGCCATAGACGGCGGCAAATTCAAAGACGAAATCATCCCCGTCTCGATCCCCCAACGCAAAGGGGATCCGGTCATCGTCGACACGGATGAACGCCCTCGCCGGGACACCACGCTGGAGGCGCTTTCCCGCCTGCGCCCGGCCTTCCGCAAAAACGGGACTGTCACCGCCGGGAATTCATCTGGCCTGAACGATGGCGCGGCTGCCGTCTTGCTAATGAGTGAAGAAAAAGCTAAGGAATTGGGGATGAAACCGCTTGCCCGCGTAGTCGCCTCCGCTGCCGCGGGCGTTGACCCTCGGACGATGGGCTATGGGCCCGTCCCCGCCACGCGGAAAGCCCTGGCTCGTGCGGGGTTATCGGTCGCCGACCTGGGGCTGGTGGAACTTAATGAAGCGTTTGCCGTGCAATCCATCGCTGTCATGCAGGAACTCGGCCTGTCCGAAGACATCACCAACGTCAACGGCGGTGCAATAGCCCTCGGCCACCCGCTTGGCTGTTCCGGGGCGCGCATTGTCACCACCCTGTTGCATGAAATGAAACGCCGAGCGCCAACTGCGAAACGTCCATTATACGGCCTTGCTACCCTGTGTGTCGGCGTTGGGCAGGGCGAAGCGATGGTTATCGAGTGGTTGGGAGATTAATCTACCTGTAGGTGAGCAGCGTGTACTGACCTAATCCGTGATGAGCGGCAAATACACTTTAAAAAGCTGGTCCACGACAGAAAAGGTAACAGGCACATTTACCGGATGAACCGACGGATCACCAGGGACACTAATCGTGATATTGCCTGTGTATGTCCCCCTATTCAACCCGGCAGGGTCAGCCCATCCCTGAACCGCGTCATTGACAATTTGAGTGTGCAACCACCCGGCATCGCCTGTCGCCTGCCAGGCTCCTTCGCCACATACCAGGTTTACCGACAAGGTTGTGCTAGAGGCAGGCAGGCCATTTGCCTCCCCGAGAAAGAAAAGCGCCGCCGGAGAAGCCGATAGCCCGACCGGGTGAACATTTGCTTCCGTAACCTCGGAAAACTGGCCGGTCCCATTTGTGTACCGTATCCAGACGCCCTGTCCACGATAATTCCCGCCCGGCACATTCCACATAATCGGAGAACTTACAGGTACAGGACTAGTAAAGATATATGCACCATCCACGTACACATCGGCATCCCCGCTGCGCCAGAAGTTAAAAATCAAGAAAACATCATCCGAATCATGGAAAGTAAAGGGAAGGGCAAATTCCTGGTATTGGTTAGGCGCGGCGAAATCCGTCCCCTTGATCGAAATCGGTCCGTAATCCGTCCCCCCGCCGGAAACGGAAAAGCGCGCGACTTCATTCGAGGAGGTGTTGTCATTGACTTTCAGGCGCGCATAAGCCACCAGTGGGGTATCCTTGATGAAATTTGTCGTATATACCCAGGCAAAAGATTCCCCATCCCCAGGTTGCAAGACAAAGGCGCTGCCTCCTTTTGCATCAGCATCGTTGACGGCCTGGCCATTGCCCCACCAGAGTTGAAATGAGTCATAGGTATCATCGGCAAACCAGCCCAGGCTCATCTGGATGGAGGGCAAACTCCCTCCATCCAGCCCGTAAAGCGTGACCTGACTCTTCGTGCTTGCTGCCTGCGTCAGACTCAACTCGTCCACTGGGAGATTTGCGCCGAGGTAAATTGTGTCACTGACCGTTGCTGTGCGCCCCAGGCTATCCGTTGTTTTGGCGTATACCTGTCGCCATCCCTGTCCAGGTTCCAGCATCCATGTTTTGTTGGGCATGTAAGGTTCCCATTCTGTATCCAGAAAACATGGCTCATTGCTGACCAGCATTTCGGTGGCAGGCCCTAACTCCTTAAACCCGCCATTCGATGACCGGTCATGAATATAGAGGTCAACGGTCTGTATCGTGGTTGTGATCGCTTCGTTTTCGATAATGACGGGTGGATATACCGGGTCTACCCCAAACATCTGCGCTACATACCCGCGCCCATCACTCTCACGGAGGTAATATCCAAGACCAATCTCGCGCGAATTGGGGTCGAGAAGGTTGGCACGATGGCCTGGACTATTCATCCAGCCATCAATTGCTTGTTGCGGGGTGACATAGCCACAAAACGCATTTTCTGCCCCAGCAAAACCCAGGTAGCCGAAAATCAACGCCCGGTCTACAGGCCATTGCCCATTGGTATCCTGGTGCCCGCAGTATGGTCCAGGACGATTTTCGACTGAATCCCAGGAAAACCACCGGGCTGCATCAGTCAACTGGCGGTTCCATCGCAGAGGGGGCACACCGTTTGCTTCGCGGGCGAGATTTCCGAGGTAAACCGTGCGCGCTTCTTCCAAAATATTGGTGGTCTGTGGCGGAGCCGTGTGGCCGTGGCGATAAACCCCGAGGGTAAAAATAGCCGCAACGAACAATATGAGAAGCAAAAATCTGATTTTCATGAGAAACCTCCTTTCAATGAAACAAAAATCCGGTAACAAAATTCTACTCGAAAATGGTATCTTTATAGCAATTACTCAGCCAGGAAGGGAATTAGCCTGAGCAGTTACTCTTTTTATCAAATTATCGTACACAGGAGACACCTTATGAAAACTACACAATCGCTCACAAATAAAACAGCCATCATCACCGGCGGGGGGAGCGGGATCGGGCAGGGGATTGCACTCGCGTTTGCCCGCGAAGGGATAAATGTCGTCATCTGCGGGCGGCGGGCGGAGGCGCTCGAACGGACGGTCCAGCTTGCCGCCGGGCTGGCCGGTCAGATGATTCCGATTCAGGGGGACGTATCCGTACCTGAGGATGTACAGCATGTGGTCAACGGTGCGCTCTCCCAACTGGGACAGGTAGATATCCTGGTCAACAACGCCGCGGTTGGTGGAGGTGGGCGGATTCATGAGCATGATATCGCTGTCTGGGATCATACGATCTCGGTCAATTTACGCGGGCCGTTCCTGATGTGCCGGGCAGTGTTGCCCCATATGCGCGCGCAAAAAAGCGGGCATATCCTCAACATCAGTTCGGAGTCAGGTCTAAATCACTATGAAGGGGATGGCGCCTATGGCGTTTCCAAGCACGCCCTCAACGCACTGGAGGAATACATCCAACGGGAAAATCAGGATTTGAATATCCGTGTGGATACGATTTGCCCCGGTATGGTGGTCACTGAGATGACATCGGACGATCCTGGGTTAAACCATGAAAAGTGCCTGTACCCGGAGGATATTGCCGATTTGGCCGTGTGGCTGGTTACGCGGCGGCGGAATGTGAAGATTGGGACGCCGATCTTGATCCAGACGATGGAGAATCCGTGGGAACAATAATCAATTACAATACGCCGCGTTTGCAACCTGGACAAATTTAGGCTCTTTGGGATTTGCCGTGGTTAATGCCAGATTTTGGGGTGTGAGTGGGGTGTACACCCCACTCACACCCCAAAATCTGGGGACCTCCCCGCCGATTCCCAAAGAACC
>DATDOR010000191.1:0-9492 GCA_035293165.1 Anaerolineales bacterium
AAAAATATTTATCCACCCCTGATCTATTTCAGGGAAAAAGCCAGACGGTTCGAGACTTATATCAGGTCCTTCTCGACAAACTTAACCAATTTGGCCCTGTTCAAGAAACCATGCAGACGATCTATGTTTCACTAGAAAATCGGAAACGTTTTGCGACCGCTTTGATACGAAAACGCTCCATCAAACTTGTTTTACGAACCCCCTTCAAAATTACCAGTCCCAAAATTCACAGCCGGGCACAAGTGGCTGCAAATCGTTATGACCACACCGTCCTTATCTCCTCAAATAAGGATATTGACCCGGAGTTAATGGAATGGCTGAGGGAGGCCTATCTGGACAGTCAGTAAAGCTAGGGGAGGCATGATTATGCGCCTTGCGGACTTTGCACGGCAGGAATACCTTGTAACAATGCGACAAGCTCTTGTCTGGCGACCTCACGCGGCGTTCCTAACACCATTTCCCATTCATTCAACAGAAAATCTTGCGCGCGTCTCAAAAAATCGTTGTCATTCTTCGTAAGCGTATGGCTTCGCGAGCGAGAGGTCAGATCGTGAATAATGCCACAAAGTTCCGTCAAGGTTCGATTTTTCATTCGAACGGCCAAAACTTCGTTCCGCTCGATATGATGATCGGGAAGCTGTTCACCAGCCCCATAAAGAAGGGCAAGAAGTTCCTGAAACTCTGTGGCTTCTATGGGAAACCGGATGCTGTTTTCAGTTGCATCCACGGGAACCCAGAGCGTTACCTCAGTAGTTTCCACAACATAATATTCGCCAGTCTTTTTGCCTAACTGCTTTTCTTCGACACCGGTGATTATTCCGGGGCCATAATTTCTGTGGATGATGCGATCACCAATCTGGTAAGTCATGTGGGAACCTCCAAAAACAACTCAATAAAACCAATTAACCAAATGCATTGAGAATACCCGCCAAACCTGTATCCTGCGACGCCGGGGTAACCAGTTCTTCCCGCGTGATTTTGCCCTCTACGACGGTAATCGCCCATTGGGAGCCAGGAAAAGTCACCTTTTTCCCGGTGGCAGGGAAAATGGCGAGATCCATTGCGGTTAAATCCATGGGACCCTGATGTGTACCTATGCCATCTTGAGTTAATGTAACAACATTGCCCTCCGCTTGTATATCAGATAGCTTGATTTTTAAATCGGGCATCGCAATCTTGAGCGCATTCATAAAGCGAACCCAAGCGTCTTTCCCGATCGGGTTTTCGTCAAATCCAATCAAATTAAAATCATCGGCCAGGAAAAGCGCTGCTTTATCTGCGCTCATCAGGCTAAACGTGCCAAAGTAGGCTTTTACAATATCTACCACACTGCTATACATTTGCTTTTCTCCTTTGGGGCAAGCTTCTTTGCTCAGCAATTTGAAGAAGCACCCCTATCCTGTAGAGGCGATTCACCTCCTCATCTGGAGCAGGTGCAAGTTTCTCATCTCAACAGGATTATTCAGTTAAGCCGTTGACGGAGGGTCTCACCAATGATAGAGCGGGGGAAGCAAATTAATCGAATCTGCCTGAAAAAATGAGGAATACAGTGGAAGTAAGTATACTCGATAATTGCAGGACAAGCGCATTTAGACCCATATTGCTCTAATCATAGGGTAAAAGAGAGCGAAGACAGCTGACCTCCCCCTGGGGTCTGCATGGCGTTCAGCCACAACTCTTTAAACGCTTCACCCGTCTGCATCCATTGCGGATCAACAAGCTTTTGCTGGGCCACTTGTGCCCATTGCGCGCCAGGCCATTCATGGGGTACTACCCACATCCATCTGATCTTCGGGTCGTTAAAAACCCGCCGCTCGTGCGGAGGTTTTTTTACTCCATCACCTTTACGCACCCATATGTTTTCCATAGAGAGATTCCTTTCTTGATACTGTATGTTCATCCTACAGGGAAAATAAGTGTTTATTTTGTTCTCGGAAACCGAGATCAATCCAGGGAGTCGGATGCTGCTTCCTTTGCCAGAATAAATTCTTGCCAGGCCTGATTGAAAGCGGGAATGTGCCCCGGTTCAGTAATTCTGCTGACGATTTCGGCCCAGCCTTTGTGTTCGTCCCACCTACGTCTTGAGAATTTTTGCTGATATTCTGCCCTACTTAAAACACGCGCAAAATCACCAATGCGATCGTCTCGAGCTTGTTGGTTCGTTAGCCATTCCTCGAATTTTAGAATCATGTTCACCTCACTTTTTAGCCTTCTGTTATCACGTACCACCCCTTTTGTTCTCTCATCAGCGTCAGACTTTTCGCCTCACTGTCCAGTTTACGCGCAATTTCCCAACCGGTAACACCGTTTCGGAGAAAAATGTCATACCTCACTGACTCGGTCGGCAAAACACAAGTTTCACCGGGGTTGGCTATACAGGTACTGACAAGCGTACGTCCCATAAATATCTGCGCCTGTGCTCTTATTTCTGTTTTGTTATGGAATGTGATCTCTGTCTTTACCATCGTTCCTTCCGCACGCTCAAACACGCAGGGCGACTTCGTGTCCGTTTTTCTCGGTAGATATGCTGACAGGCAGGCTTCCTAGCAGCAGTGTTGGGCTGATACCGTGCTCGGTAATGACGATCTTGGCGTTCTCGCGCAGCGAATTTTCGATCATTTCCAACTGTTTGAGGGATTGAGCGTTGCCGACGAAATATTTCTCCGCCGCTTCGTTCACGAGACGGATGGCTTCTGCCTTTCCTTGGGCCACTTGAATCACCGCTTCACGTTCTCCCTCCGCCCGCTGGATGATGGCCAGTTTTTGTTGTTCAGCGGCTTCAAATTCGCCCGTCGCCAGCAGGCGCATCGAACGCCGCTCTTGTTCAGCGGTCTTTTGCTTGTGCATGGCTTTCTTGATATCTTCAGGCGGGTCAATCAGGCGGATTTCCACCTTGCTTACAGTCAGGCCCCACTCAACGGCGGAGGTGTTCAGAATCCGCTGAAGATTGGTGGCGATCGTCTCCCGGGCTACCAGGCTTTCGTCGAGGGTCAAATCGCCGAACTCCTGGCGCAAGTTGGTCATCGCCAGTTGGATGATGGCGCGCTTCCAATCGTCGATATTATAGAACGTGCGCTTGATGGCCTCCTCCTCGGCCGCCGGCCGCACCCACATGATCCCATCCACCGTGATTTCGACGTTGTCCTTGGTGATCACGGACTGCGGTTGAATATCCATGGTGTGTTCGCGAACGTCGCGGATTCGAATGATATGGATAAACGGGATTTGAATTCCCAGGCCCGGCATCACAAACCCGGTATATTTGCCCAGGGTTTCCTGGATTCCGCGCTCGTAGGGGCGCAGGGTATAGATTGGACCATATAACGTTCTCATCATATTCTCCTTATGGTTACCCATTATCATCAGGCGATTTTTTGGGTTCAGTTTGTAGATGTCTCGATAGCCTCAACCATCGGGATCGTCATTGAGAGAGCCTATTCTCTGGGCAATGAATCCCCGATAGGAACATCAAGAGGTTCAGGGAAAGCTCCCTCTTCCATTGTATGCATGGTTTCTCCATATTTAGCCGGAAACAACACATCCTCGAGATAATATGGGAATGGAGGATCCCAATCCTTTTTCGGAGAGATAAAACCTCTCGGATCAAAACCCCCATACCGTGCCGTCTCGATGCTCCTGATATTAAGAAATCCCGAGCGTTTGGTCAGATAACGAATTTCGCGTACGGGAATGACCACCTTCTTTGACGATGAGGCTTCCCCATCCATCCTGGACCGGAATGAGGGCCGTGATTTTGAAAAGCGTCCCTGAACGATCATTGCGACCACGCGCCGGTTGTTCGGATTAATGATCACTTGTGTAACGATTCCAGATGGGCCATTGCGAAAATAGATCTGCTCTCCAATCGTTGGCTGTAAAAAGCGGAGGTCTTCTGTATTGGTATCTAACCCTGGGGTACGGATGTGATTGATCACGCCACGAACTCCCGGAATACTGGCCGCACATTTTTCTGCCAGGGAGCGTACATTGATATCACTCACCTCTCCAATAAGTGCTACCACCCCATGTCGAACCCCGGTAAAGAATTTAAACTTATAAACATGCTCGATACGCCCTAACGCTCCGGCCACCTCGCGCGTAAGATTGTCATCTGAAAAGAGAGAGCTTTTTATACCCAGGATACCTGGGATGTTACCAATCGCGTTTTCAACTCGCTGCTGGTTCCTGGTACTGACCATATAGCCGCTCAAGTACAGGATTTGATCCTCTACATAGATATTCATTTCCCTGCAATCCATGCGCAGCACCTCATCTTTCCATAGAGCCTCCTCCACTCTCTCTGTAATAGCTGTATCCATTTTTTTTATGATGCGGTTGCGATTTCGCGTGTTTGCCATTAATTGAGTTCGCTCTTCGTTCCTGGAAAATTTAACAGGAGTTCGTTGGGTTGTTTGTGTTGTAAGCATAAGTTATCTCACCTTGCTGGTTTTTTTAAGGATCATCAGGGAAAACAAAACTTTCAATTTGTATCTGTCCTAAACCGCCGGAAGAGGTAGACAACTGTTAGCAGAAGTACAGCGCCTCCCAGCGACACTAGCATGGATGGGAGACTGAAGGCCCTTTGGTTGATAGTTTCTATATCGAACAGGGGGGTGATGAAAACCCCTGCTGCAAATGCGCCGACGATGCCCACAACAATATTGATTTGCAGGTTCGATTGCTCTTGAATTCGCATGATGAGTCCGCCCAGCCAGCCGGTAATACTTCCAACGAAAAGCCATGTAATAAAATTCATTTTCAATTCTCCTTAACTAATTGGTAACCGTTCAGTTCCCCCGCCTGAAGGGGGTAAGAACCCGAAAAAATGGTGTCCGCAGGGGGTGTACACCCCCTGCGGACACCATTTTTTCGGATAATCCCCTCACCAAGTGAACGGTTACACTAATTGGTTTGGTTCACGGTCTGTCTAAAAGCCTTTCTGAAATTTCTGTAGCATCGCTGTAACTACTCAGCCCAGAGTAGCAGGATGGCCGAAAAAAAAAGGTGTGCGTGGGAGTGTACACTCCCATGCACACCTTTTTTTCGGAGGTTCTTCTGCTTTATCCTGAGCAGTTACGCATCGCTATTGAAACTAAAACAGCTGGTCATGATGACGTCAGATAATCTTTGATCTTTTTAGCTAACTGCTCTGGGTCCAGATCGATATCAAAGATTGTAAAATCACCATCCCTCGACATTTTTTGTACGTTGGTATCTCCGCGGGTTCCGGGGTAATTCAGTTGAAGGGAGATTTTGTCTGCCAGACGACCGCTTCCCTCTAACACCACAACTTTGCGATCATCGCTGACATTTTCCTCCACTTCGTCTTGTGTACCTTTCCCACCATTCACCAAGATACCAAGTGACGGTGCTCTTTCTGCCAGGGCATTGATCAACGCATACATCGGTTGGAGTTCATCGCCCCATTTGTCACCTTCCACCAGAACAAAATGTGTATGAGCGTCTCCAAGGGATACGAGATGGCCATTGGAGGGTTGATTGGGCAGGCGCGTTAATGAGCCAGGTGCAACTCCAATGTAGAATCCATGATGATTGCGTTCCCTAAGCGCAATATTTAACATCCCCATCGTGCCTGAATCGGTGCCGCCGTCTACAACACATGCCCCCAATTCCACGGCCGCACGCGCCACCCCATCATGGAGAGCGCGTTCTAGTCTTGTCGTATCTTCCATATTCATTTTTGCCGCTCCACCCATGAAGACAATGACCGGAGCACCTGGCCGGATCCCCAGTTGTTTGAGCATCTCTTTCCCAGAATACTGGCTTTGATTTACATAAATGGTTTTATGTGCATTAAATACTCTGTTAAATTTTTCAAACATAGGCTTTTTCCTTTAACCGCTCCGGTTCAACCGCTCCGGGTGGTTTGTGTCGTACGCTCGTTTCCTACCCCACCCGGTGTCTGCTCACTCGTCGTTCGCGTGAACGTGCCAGTACTTTGACGATCCATTACGATTGGGATCGCGCGTGCGACGATCCAAACGACCAGCCAATAGACCGCCATAGCAATAAGCGTCGACACCTCAAGGATCGTTTCGCCGGAGACCCATGTCGGGGTCAATCCTGTGAACGGCGCGGTGGGCAGCAACGTAAAGGCATAGATGAGCATGGTGAAGCCGTTGTCCGGATTGGCCCCAATCAACTTTAATAGGACGCGGAGCAACAACGAAATCTCCAGCAAACCCAGACCAGCCCACAGGAGCCGTGTCATCTGGAACACACCAAGCCGCCGCCCTGCCGCATAATCGCGTGTGATCCGCTCGATCGTGGCATAGCCAGAATGTTGCGTGGTCACCGTTTCTTCGCGGCGATCCACTGCTTCTTCATTGTTCTGCTGATAGTCAGACATGGGTTCTCCTTTTCTTGTGTAACATGAACCAATTTACTCCAGCTTACGTGCGCCAGACCAGTATCGATCAAGCCTGACCGTAGTTAGCCTCAAGAGCCCTGGACGGCGGTTTTTCCAGCTTCTACGGCCGGAGACCATCGCTCCTTTTGCTCGTCGAGCATATCCTGGCCGCGTTGCTGTAGTTCTTCAGCCTGCTTGTGTATGCTGGTCGTGATCTGGTTGGCTTTGCTGCGGACCTGTGCAACGGTGTCTTCCACGGTTTTAACCGTCTGATCCCGTAGTTCAATGCTTTTCTCTTGGATCTGGGTTCGGGTGCTTTTCCCCGATTGAGGGGCCAGCAGCAGCATGGCTCCCGCGCCGGCCAGACCGCCAATCAGCAGTCCGGCTAAAAAGCGCTTCGTATCCATTCCGTTGTACTCATGTTCCTGGTGATGATTTTCCATTTGGTTTTTTCCTTATGTCTCTCTGACAATTTGTACTGAGCATGAGCTCGATTCAAAACCGGGGTCTCATCTCATGATGGAATAAGAGCCGGTTGTTCCGCAGGCCCTTTCGGTAAGGCGCCAGTGCAACCGGCTTCGTTAACTGGACTGATCTGGTTATGCGGAAAACAGAATCGTCAGCGCGTGGTTAATCCTCCCCGACGGAAGAGATTGATAACCGCTAGCAGGATAACCGCACCTCCCAAAGACACCAGCAAGGCCGGGATACTGAAGTTCCCTTGGTTGATCGTGCTGATCCCCAGCAGAGGGCTGATGAACCAGCTTGCTACGAATGCACCAACGATGCCGACGACAATATTGAGAAGTAAGCCCTGTTGCCGATCCGTCCCCATGATCCGGCTGGCCACCCAGCCAACGAAAGCCCCAATGATAAGATAGATAAGAATGTTCATTTTGCGTTCTCCTTGCTCTGTGTTTGACACAGGATGTTTGAAAAAGCCGTCCCAGTTTACGCCGGCGCTCGGGACAGCGAATTGCGCCGGGTTTGAGCCAACGCCCGGTCGAGCATCTCGCCCTGGTGGAGTGCCCTAGTATTGGCGAGATAGATTTGGGTATGCATTAATCATATGATAAATGCTTCTCGAACACATCCATCTGCTGGGGAGTCTTTGTCTCCGCCACTTGGGGGATTTATATAGAAGCCAGACGATGAGCTGGGGTTCAATGGCCAGAATACCAAATGGGTCATTTTTAATCGTGTCTGATGACTTTCGAATAATGCGTATTCAATTCGGATGTGGCCTTCTCTTTGGTGTATCCATAACGTTTTTGAAGGATCTCTACGAACTGCTCACGCTCACGGTTGATCATCTTGAGGCGATAGGGGTTGCGTTGACCCTGCGAATTATTGTGGACCTTACCACCCAAAGCTTTCCATATTCGATTAATAACATCGTTTGTCAAGGCGTATCTCCTGGGAATCAAATAGAAAGGGTTTGAATTTGAAACGATCTAAAACCAGAGTGTCCTGGTCAACCGACCGGGGGGCAGTTGACCTAACGCCCTATTAAAATAAAGATGCCAGCCGCAATGGCGAGGATGGGCATGAGAATACCCAATCCCCCGAGGGCCGGAACAAATGCCGCCAGGCCCGTAAGAATGAGCCAGGCGCTCAGCAATAACATACCGATATTTCTAGTGATTTTCATGGAGGTAACCTTTTTCTTGAAACATGTGTATAAAGTGATGATCCGCCTGGCTAACCCACTCTTCACAACAAATTGTGGATCAGCCTTTTAGCGCACCGTTGGGACACGACTCTCTTGCAGCATTTAGACTTTTTCAACTGCCTGTTTCACGTCCTTGATCCGCTGGTTAAATTCCTCTTCCGCACGCTTACGGGTGTACCCATACTTCTGTTGGAGCAGGCCGACGATTTGTTCGACATTGCCGCCTGCCTGTTCCAGATCGTCGTCGGTGAGTTTGCCCCACCACGCTTTGACCTGACCCCGCATTTCCTTCCACCTGCCTTCGAAAATATCTTTGTTCATAATGTGATTCTCCTAATTCTTCAGACTGAACTGTCCCGGTTTAACTGTCCCGGTTTATACCGGTGCTCGGGGCAGCGAAGTGCACCGGGTTTGAGCCTATACCCCGCCCGTGGTAGCCTCAAGCAAGAACGGTCTCGGCCGCGGCCAGCAGGCGAGACACCACTCGATCGGGTGTCTCGCCTTTGCTGATAAAGGCATCCGCTCCGGCAGAGAGCGCGGCCTGTTGGCGGGCGTCCAAATGGCTGATCAGGACAACGACGACTGCCGCCGGGCAGGCCGCCCGCAACTCGGCCAGGGCTGCAACAGACCCGTTCGGGAGCAAATCCCAATCTACTACTAACATGTCCAGGTGGGATGCGGGAGCCTCAGCGAACAAAGTAAGCCAGTCCGCGGCTTCGCCAACGATCTGCATATTGAGATCGAGCAGCAACAAACGGAGGGCGGTGCGCTCAACAGGGAGGGCATCGGCAAGAAAAACTCGGGTCATAAGCTAATCATAGGCCAAATACTCCATGGGCACATCCACTGACCGGGGAGTATTTGTCTCCGCCACTTGGGGGAGATTAAAGCGGGGACGAGTCAGATAACGAGTCCGTGGCGTAAGGCCAGGGCCGCGGCCTCTGTCCGGCTTGTAACCCCCAACTTGGATAGGATGTTGCTGACATGCGATTTGATCGTCGAGGGGCTAACGTATAACTTCCCTGCGATTTGTGTGTTATTCAACCCCTCGACCAGCAACGCCAACACCACCCGCTCACGCTCTGTCAGGTCAAACCCAGGGGTTGGCGCTTGGGTGGCCGCGTGAACCAACGCCTGGGCGGCCTCTGACGCGAGGGTGGCGCGGCCCGCGTGCGCCGCGCGGATGGCTTCGGCCAAATCATCGGCGGAAATATCTTTGAGTAAATAGCCAATGGCCCCCGCTTGCAGTACGTTTTGAACCCGTTCCTCTTCTTTGAAACTCGTCAGCGCCAACACCTGCATTTCCGGAAACTGCTGGCGGATCGCATGCGTCGCGGCGACCCCATCCATCCCAGGCATCACCAGATCCATAAGCACGACGTCGGGTTTCACCTGGGCGCAGAGTTGAATGGCTTCGTCACCGTCCGCTGCCTCGCCTGCCAGTTCGAGG
>DATDOR010000192.1:0-17022 GCA_035293165.1 Anaerolineales bacterium
AAACACACCTTTTTTTCGGGTGTTCATACTACTGTTGACCAAAACAATAATTTTGCGTTTTGTTTCAAAATCGGCTTTTTCTATGCCTTTGTCTATTTTAGCGCAAAATGCCTGTATTTAGTCTACCTGCTCATTGGTCAGACTTGCCATGTGAAGAAGCGTCGCAAGTTCGGCCTGCTCATGGCGTAGGTTGGTCAACATCGTGAATGATATTTTACGGCGCAGGATAGAAGGCCCAAACGCCGAACGGAACTCTCTGGGGTTGTCTACCGAGGAAGCAAACTATTTTCTAAAAGATCGCAGTACAGATGAAATTGCTGTCCGAGAGGCCTTCAACCCGGAGGATGTTTTCTGTCTTTCGATTTTTATTGTGATGTGACAGGTCGTCGCCTGGGCGTTTCTCGCATAGTGGTTATTCTGTTGCTATGGTTTTTTTATCTGGTTCCTGGCAACGAGTCGCTCGAATTGCAGCAATACTCCGGTTAGAGTTCTATAAGAGGCTCTCCTCAACGCTTGACCTGGACACGCCTCAGTGCATACAATTCCTGGCACACTCATAGAACAAAGGTATTCTCGATGAAAAATCTGCTAAAAATCACCCTTGCCATCGTCCTGCTTGCCCTGGCCGCGCTCGCCTGCCAGGTTGCTGGTACGACACCAACCCCCATCCCCTTACCGCCCCCAACCCCCGTTGTCCAATTCGAGCAACCGGTTGTTGAAACCAGCGCCCCGTCCGAACCCATCTTTCTCCCGCCAGACTCGCTCACCGCGCTGTATGAACAAGTCAGCGCTGGCGTCGTTTCCATCCGCGTCCTCACCCAAGACAGCGGCGGGCAGGGATCAGGCTTCGTCATTGACAGCGATGGGCATATCCTCACCAACTACCACGTCGTTGAGGGGGCTACAGACATAGAAGTGGACTTCAATACCGGTTTCAAAACCCGAGGGGAAGTCGTTGGCGTTGACCTCGACTCAGACATCGCCGTCCTGCAGGTCGAAGCCCCTGCTGAAGAACTCCACCCCCTCCCGCTGGGTGATTCGGAGCAGGTCAAAGTCGGCCAACTTGTCATTGCCATAGGAAACCCCTTCGGTCTCAGCAGCACCATGACCGTTGGAGTCGTTTCCGCAACAGGACGTACCCTGGACTCGCTGAGCACTGCCCCGGGCGGAGGCACTTATTCCGCCGGAGACATCATCCAGACGGATGCGGCGATCAACCCCGGCAACTCCGGCGGCCCGCTCCTCAACCTGGACGGTGAAGTCATCGGCATCAACCGCGCCATTCAAACCGATACTTTCAGCAACGTCGGCGAGCCCGTCAACAGTGGGATTGGGTTTGCCATCTCCATCAATATCGTCAAACGAGTGGTCCCGTTTCTCATCGAACAAGGATTTTACGAATACCCTCTCATCGGCATCAGCAGCCCTCAAGAGATTACGCTCTTCGATCAGGAAGATCTGGGACTCCCACAAGCCACCGGTGCGTTAGTAACGCTCGTGGTCGAAGGCGGACCTGCCGAACAGGGAGGGGTTCAAGTAGGCGATTTGATTACCCATATTGACGGGCGCGAAATCCTCGTCTTTGGCGATTTACTCAGCTATCTCCTCGGCAACAAAAGCCCCGGCGATCAGGTTATCCTGACCATTTTGCGAGGAAACGAGTCAATAGACCTGACCATCACCCTGGGCAGCCGCGGCGTCACCCAACCCTGACCATGCCCGGTATCCCTTCTCAACTTCAGGCTGCCCTCGAGAGTCTCCTCGAAAATGAAAGCCTGACCGCCGACCTGGACGACGAAACGGCCAAAGTCTTGCTGGATTGGGGAATGTCCCACGTGCGGCGCATCCACCGCCTGGCTGTAGATACTCCCGACCCCGAAGGCTACGTCTCCGAACAGATGCGTGCGACGCGAAAGTGGATGCGCGCCGTCAACCAATGGACTGCATCCCGCGCGGGGAAGGACGACGCCGGACACCTGGCCGCGCTGGGGGACATCCTGGTTCTTGCCGGGGTAGATACTGTCCCCAAACAGCAAACCGAATTCCTGCGCACGAATCTCTCCGTCCCTGATCCGGAGTTCATCGCCCGGTTACGTACATTTTGCGAAAAAGGGTAAAATACAATACGACGCACCTGGCAGGTGCGTCGTATTGTAACTACTTAGGCCAGAGTGAAAATAACCCTGTTCTCGCTGAGTAATTACTATCAGGAGATTATTCATGGCAAAAAAGAAGCGTTCAGCGCGTAACACATTCCCCATCCCCAAAAACCTGCAAGGCATCGCCGGAATTGCAGTCATCGGTCTGGTGCTGCTGTTTGCGTTTGCAGGGCTGGATCCGCTGGGGTTATTCAGCGGTGGGGAACCGGACTCGTCCCCTGCCGGGGGTGGGGACACCTCCCCGGTCGTGGACACTGCCCCCTCCTCTGGCAGTTGGTGGGAGGTCTATTTCACCGATCCGCCCACGATTAACGATCCCAATCAAATTGCAGGCAGCATCGAAGAAAAACTGATCGCCAACATCAACCAGGCGACCACCAGCATCCACGTTGCTGCCTTTGAGTTCAACCTGACCCCCGTAGCCGAGGCTTTGATTGCCGCCCACAATCGCGGCGTCGAGGTTCAGTGGGTGACGGACGACGAAAACGGCATCGAAGCCGATGAGGAAGAGGGTCACGGCCAGTTTGCCATGCTGGAAGCCGCCGGGATTGAAGTCAAGGACGATGGGCGCAGCGCGCTGATGCACAACAAGTTTTGGATTTTTGACGGGCAGACGGTCTGGACAGGTTCGACCAATATCACTCAAAACGGGATGTTTCGCAACAACAACAATGTGATCGTCATCCGGTCGTCGCGGGTGGCGGCGATTTACGAGCGGGAGTTTCAGGAGATGTGGGCAGGGGAATTTGGGCCGCGTTCGCCTTCGACCCTTGACCAGCAATTCGTGACAGTAGATGGCGTTTCGGTCCAGATATTATTTGCCGCCGAAGATAATGCCATCGAACAGATCATCTCTTACATCAATACAGCGAAATCCAGCATCCAGTTTATGGCATTTTCATTTACACAGGACGATTTGGAGGCCGCGATGATGGCGCGGGCGGAGGCCGGGGTGGATTTGCGCGGCATTTTCGAGACGCGCGGCAGCGAGACGGAATTTAGCGAATTGGGCGCGATGTTTTGCGCAGGGTATCCCATGCGGCAAGATGGCAACCCCGGCACGTTTCACCATAAGGTGATTGTGATTGACGGCCAGACCGTCATCACCGGTTCGCTTAACTTTTCGGACAATGCGAACGACAGCAACGACGAAAACGTCGTCATCATCTCCGACCCGGCGATTGCGGGCTTATATCTGCAAGAGTTTGACCGGCGATGGGTGGAGGCAAAAGAGCCGGATGGGGGGGATTTGGGATGTAATTGACTGGGGAATAGTCCGAACAGCGTGGGCGTGGGAATGTACATTCCCACGCCCACGCTGTTCGGAGATTCTTATGACACTACAAAATACCCCATACACGCCTCATCAATCAGGGCAGGGGTGAGGCGGAGCGGTGTATTATCGTAATTGCAGATCGCCACGGCGGTTTTGATGATGTCGCGCGGGTGGACGGATTGCATCACCCGTCCGGTGCGGCGATAGTATTTCTCCACCAGGTGGACAAAACTGTCTTTGTCAAATGGGATATTGTATTCCTGGCACACCCGCAGGAAAATCTGGTAGAAGAGTTTTTCGTCCGGGCTGCCGACTACCACTTTCATCTGAATCCGGCGCAGGAAAGCTTCGTCCACCAGGTCTTTGGGGTCGAGGTTGGTGGAGAACACGATCAACTGCCGGAAGGGGATTTCAAACGTCTGTCCCGATTGCAGGCGGAAAAAGTCAATGCGGGATTCGAGTGGGACAATCCAGCGGTTGAGCAACTGTTGGGGACTTATTTGCTGGCGGCCAAAATCGTCAATCAAAAACATGCCGGTATTTGCCTTCATTTGCAGGGGGGCTTCATAGAATTTTGCAATCGGTTCAAAGCGCAGGTCGAGTGCGTCCATCTCCAGTTCACCCCCAACCATCACCGCCGGACGGCGGAACAGTCCCCAACGTTCATCTATTTGCCGGAGGGCACTGGAGTCGACCGCTTCTCTTTGGGCCGGGATATGGATCAATGGATCAAACAGCTTAACTATATCCCCGCCGATAGATACCGCATAAGGGATGCGGACAGGCTCTGTCCCTGCGAGGAGCATCCCGATGATCTGGGCGATGGTGGTTTTCCCGTTCCCTGGGGGGCCATAGAGGAAAATCGAGGTGCCGTCATTAATGGCCGGACCGATGCGGCGATCGAAATGATCGGGAAGGATCAAGTGGGACAAAGACTGTCTGAGTATCGCGGGGGTGATGTGCTGATTCTCTTGCGTTTGCAGCAAAACGGCTTCCCGGTATTCTTGAATCGGCACGGGCGCGGGGCCGACGTATTGGCTGCGTTCCAGCGCGGCGAGTGCCCTTTCGCGTCCGGAGTCCGTCAGGCGGTAAATGTAGCTTAAGCTACCGAATGCGCCTGCACGTGGAACTTCCACAAGGTGTTCGGTTTTCATCCAACCCAGAACCTCATCACAGATAGCCTGGGGGATTTTGGTGACTTCTACGAAACGTCCAAGCGGCACATCCCCTTCATTGAACAAGATTTTGAAGATCAAGTCGGTGACGATGGCATTCGGGATATTAAGCTCGGCAATCGTTCGTTTGATGCTAATCAGTCGTTTTAGCTCGGCGCTCACAGGCATGGGGCTCTCCTCTGAATTATGATTAGGTTAGGGATAACTACTCAGCCCAGAGTAGAAGGTCAGAACTCCCAGATTTTAGTCTGAGTAGTTACGGTTGGGAGTAGGCTAAATTATAGCGGATTCTTATGGTTTTTTGAATTTTCCTCAATGAGTAACCTGGGTTCTGGCTCTTTGGGATTTGCCGTGGTTAATGCCAGATTTTGGGGTGTGAGTGGGGTGTACACCCCACTCACACCCCAAAATCTGGGGACCTCCCCGCCGATTCCCAAAGAACCTGGGTTCTCGAAGAAACCCGGTTTTTCTTTCCAGGTATAATATTCGTACCATGGATGAAAAACTACTCCCCATTTATACTACTTCTGGCGACCTCAGCGCTTTTATGCATTATCCTTACCTCTTCAACCCTCAAGGGGAATGGATTGGCTTTATCACTTCAAAAAAAGAAGTTTATTCTGTATTAGGGAATTATGTTGGCTATCTGGGAGATGGTCCCCGGATTCTTCGCAAACGTTCGTATGGCTTTGATAAGCCTCAAGTTAAATCCCCTGAACCGCCCCCCCTGATCATCAATGTTCCGCCTACAGCCCCTCTGCCTCCCATGATGTCCGAAATCACATTCAGTGAAATGGATATTCTCGAGGAAGAGCCTGAACGGCTTCTTCCACGGAATGCAGCGGAAAACCTCAGCGAATTGGATTGACGATGTCTGAGCCTGTCGAATTGCCAGGTAAACCTGTCTCCGCCTCCCGTATGTCCATTGCTCAACTGATGAACCCAGAGCACGCCAATAACCACGGCAACGTACATGGCGGATGGATCATGAAACTGATTGACGAAGCTGGCGGTCTGGCCTGTATGCGCCATGCCCAACGGCGCGTCGTCACCGTCGCGGTAGACACGCTCACTTTCCGCAAACCGATTTTTTTGGGCAATTTGGTCACAATCACGGCAGAAGTCAGCTATGTAGGCCGCACCTCGATGGAAGTGGAAGTGCAAGTCTTTGCTGAAGACATGATCGATGGCACAAAAATTCATACCAATACGGCTTACCTGGTTTACGTCGCCCTGGACAAACAAGGACGGTCGGCCCCTGTCCCTGGCTTGATTCCAGAAACCGAAGCACAACGCCAGCGCATGCAAGCTGGACGAAAACGCCAGGAAGAGCGCCTCAAATCATAAGATGTCTTCTACTCCTGAAACTACCACACCGCCTCAGAGTCGTGAGCTTGAGGCAAATCAAACTCCTGACCTTCAACCGCAGGATATTCATCCGCGCTCCCTGCGCGAGTTGGTAGACTACGTCTCCGGCAAACACCTGCGCGGAACATATATCGAAGGAGAGTCTGGGGTCGCCGATCTGCCTATGTTCCCGTTTCTGGCGTTGGTTGGCCAGCGAGAGATGAAACTGGCGCTCTTGTTATCGCTGATCAATCCCGCACTGGGCGGGGTCTTGCTCATGGGCCCGCGCGGGACAGGTAAAACCACCGCTGCCCGCAGTCTGTCTGACTTGCTGCCAGATGTCCCGCGTAGTTTATGTCACTACGGTTGCCTCCCGGAAGATATCGAAACCGGCGGAATAGATGCCGTTTGCACCGACTGCGCGGAAAAGTACGCAATGGGCGATTCCATTGCAGTGATGGACAAGGTGCTGTTGATTGAACTGCCCCTCAACGCCCGCCTGGAAGATGTCGTGGGTACATTGGATGAACGCGCGGCGGCAAGCGGTTTTTTTCGTGTGCGGCGCGGCATTCTCTCTCAGGCGGATCGAAATTTGTTGTATGTGGATGAAGTCAACCTGCTCCCTGATGAAATTGTTGATGCAATCTTGGACGCTTCTGCTCAAGGGCGCTATACCGTGCGGCGCGGCGCAATCGCCTCAACCTACAATTCCCGTTTTGTCTTGATCGGCTCAATGAACCCCGAGGAAGGGAATTTGCGCTCGCAAATCATGGACCGCTTCGGCTTGCGGCTGATTGTGCAAGGGTTGGACGATTTAGGTGAACGATTAGAAGCCTACCGCCGTGTCCAGGCATATCAGCGCAGTCCCCTCCAAATGGCGAACGCCTACCAAACCGTAACTGAGTTAGCTCGCGATGAGATTCAAACCGCCCGCAGCCTGTTAACCGATGTTCAATTACCTGATACAATCGCACAAATGGGGTTAGAATTAGTCCGGCAGTTACAAATTGACTCGCTTCGGGCAGAAATCACCATGTTCGAGGCTGCACGTGCCCATGCCGCTGCGGACAATCGCCTGGAAGTTACGATGGACGACTTGCGCCAGGTTGCCCCGATGGCCTTGCGTCTGCGCCGTTCAGACTTTATGGCCCAATACTTCAACCATCAGAAACAGGAAGAGACACACATCGAATCGATCCTTGATCAGGTGCTAAAATCCTGATTGATTATCCTCGGTTATTTTTAAGAAAATGTCGGAATATCTTCTAAAAACACGTCATTGCGAACCCTGGAAGGGTGAATTTATCTCACCCATTTCATTCCCCAACATTCCTGACCCGGAGGAAGCCCCATGAACTTTTTTCGCAAAAAAAACAAAGTGATTATAGAGGCTCCAAAAGCTGATCCCACAGAAATTAACCCTGAAAATGCGGCAGACTATATCAAACGCGGTTATGCCTTCTACGCCCGTAAAGAATATGCCAAAGCCGATGAAGATTTCCGCAAAGCCATTTCGATGGATGCGAAGTCACCTGAAGCCTACTATGCGCTGGGGCTAAACCTCAAAGTGCAAAATAACAATGAAGAGGCCATCGAAGCATTTCAGCAAGCTTTGAACTTCATAAACACAATAGAAGAGCAAAATGTCACCCGTGCCCACATGCTCAGCCGCATTACCAAAGGTCACATTAACCAATTGAAAAAAGGAAACTGGGATTTACGGAAGGAATTCTGGGGGACGGATGAATAAAAATGGCTAAAGCGCATACCCATCGCACCCGGATTGAAATAACCCTCTCTGGTGCAATGCCAGACCGCGTCCCGGTTGCACTTTGGCGGCATTTTCCGGTGGATGATCAAACCCCCGCAGGGTTGGCGGAAGCGGTTGTCGCGTGGCAGCGGCTTTATGATTTCGATTTTGTCAAAGTGACGCCCGAATCCACTTATTCGGTTAAAGATTGGGGCCTGAAAGACGAATGGCAAGGCAACGCGGAAGGGACGCGGACGTATACTTACCGCCCGGTGCAGTCCCCCGACGACTGGCTGAAGTTGACCCCGCTCGACCCCCACGCCGGACGGATTGGGGATCAGATCACCGCCTTGCGGATGATCGCCAGCGCACTCGGGCCGGGTGTTCCCGTTATCGAAACGATTTTCAGCCCCCTGACGATGGCCCGCAAACTGGCCGGGGAACAACAATTCCTCGTTCACATGCGCCGTTACCCGGACGCTCTCCACGCTGGACTGAAAACCCTGACCGAGACCACCCTCTATTTTCTCGACGCCATCCGTGAAACCGGCATTTCGGGCATTTTTTACGCCCTGCAATATGCCCAGCTCGCTCTGTTATCCCCTGGCGAGTTTCATGAATTTGCGCGCCCTTACCATTTGCAAGTGCTTGATGCGGCTAAAGCTTTTTGGTTCAATGTGCTGCATTTGCACGGAAATGACGTGATGTTCGAGCAAGTTGCTGACTTCCCGGTGCAGGTGATTAACTGGCACGATCAGGAAACCTTCCCTTCCTTGTCAAAAGGTAAAGAAATTTACCAGGGCGTGGTCTGCGGTGGACTGAAACAATGGGACACAATGGTGTTAGGTACGCCCGATCAGGTGCGGGCAGAAGCGCAGGCCGCGATAGAAGCGACAGGTGGGGAGCAGTTTATTCTAGGGACGGGATGTGTTACACCCATCACGGCCCCGCATGGTAACCTGATGGCAGCTCGGAAGAGTGTATCTCAATAAAAACAGTCTCTAGGGCCTTTTGCCAGACTTCGGAAGTCTCAAATGTGCCCTTTATCTATGAATTTCAGAGTTACGAAGCATGAGCGGTATCCGTGTCATCGCAGGGACGGCAAAAGGGAGGAAACTCAAACTCGTTCCCGGGGATACCACTCGTCCAATTACAGACCGGGTCAAAGAATCGTTGTTTAACATCCTGGGCACAGAGATTCGCGGGGCGACGATGCTCGATCTGTTTGCCGGAACGGGCAGTGTCGGTATTGAAGCGCTCAGCCGGGGGGCAGCCTTTGTCCGCTTTCTCGACCTGGCACCCAAAGCAATTCAAACCATCCATGACAACCTCACGACTGCTCAGGTAGCGCAAAAGGCTGAAGTATTGCGGTTAGATGCCTTCAAACATCTCGAACGGACTCCTGATAAATTGTTTGACTACATCTATATTGCTCCCCCGCAATACAAAAATTTATGGCTACACGCGCTAGAGGCCCTCGATACCCACCCCGCGTGGTTAACCGAAGATGGCTGGGTGATTGTTCAAATTGATCCCCGCGAATATATAGAAAAAACATTACAAAATCTGATCGAATTTGATCAACGTCGTTACGGAAATACTTTACTCGTTTTTTACAAGGTAAAATAGCATACCGGATTTGGGATCAAGGAGTGATCTATGCGCCGTCCATTACTATGGCAAAGCATTCAAAATGCCTTCCCTGATATTTCTGACGTAGAAGCCAACAAGCTAATCTCGATAGGTGAAGTGCGCGCCTACCCGACAGATACCGTTCTTTGCCGCGAGGGGGCTATTGAAGATACGTTTTATATCATCCTTGAAGGGGAAGTTTTAGTCAGTAAGATCATCAATCAAATTCGTGAACACCCGGTCAAACCGCTTTATCCCGGAGATTTTTTTGGGGAATATGCGCTTATTCATGACGCGCCTCGCACGGCCACCGTCATCACCTCCAAACCGACCACGGTGCTGGAAATTCGCCGCACCGACTTCAATCAACTGCTCAAGCAAAGCCCGACCATATCCATCGCAATGGTGCGCCACGTCAGCCGCCGGTTACAGGAAAATGATGCGATGGCCATCGAAGACTTGCGGATGAAAGCCAGCGAATTAGCCACTGCCTATCAGCGTCTCGCCGAGATGGAATACGCCCGGCGCGAGTTCCTGACCTCGGTCGCCCACGAACTCCGCACCCCGCTCACCTCTGCCAGTGGTTTTCTGCAACTGATCCAATTGGGTCTCTTGCAAGGGGACACCCTGGACTCAGGCCTGAACACGATTGGCGAAAATCTCCACCGGGTTATCGTCCTCGTCAACGACATCCTATTCCTACAAGAAATGGACCTGATTTTGCAAACCCCCAAACGGATGGATGTCTGTGCGATGGTTACGGATACCGTTGAAGGCTTGCGTGCAAATGCCGAAAAACATAATGTGCAACTCGTCCTGGAAATTGAATCCGATATCCCGATTATCGTCGGCGACAGGGATAGCCTCGAACGCGGCCTGAAAGCGATCATCGAAAATGCCATCAAGTTCAGCCCGGATGGGGGAGACGTGCATGTCTGTGTCAGCCAAAATAGCAGCGAAGTTCTGGTTCGCGTCCAGGATCATGGCGTGGGGATTGCCGAAGATGTAAAACCCCACATTTTCAACCGCTTTTTCCATCTAGATCGGATTGGCGCTCACGTCTTTGGGGGGCTAGGATTGGGACTTTCCATTGCCCATCAAGTTGTGGAACAGCACGAAGGGCGTCTTACCGTGGATGGCAAGGAAGGCGAAGGAAGCGCCTTCACGATGTGGTTGAAAACGGACCGCCCCGAACCGGCAACCGAGTCCGGAATAATATAACCCAATCCTCAGGAACATCCCTCTTTCAGCAGGGGCGAGCAACGTTAAACGAAAACGCCGTCAACTCGGGCGGCGCTCATCGCTTCTATTGAAAGAATATTTTCTCTTCGGTTTGTTCAGCAACGTAAGCCTCCCGCAACTTGACCGGTTCCGCGCTCTTTTTCCGTAAGCGTAAATTCAGCATCTCCACAAACACCGAGAAGAACATCGCAAAGTAAATATATCCTTTCGGAATGTGAAATTCCAATCCCTCAACCACCAGCGAGAACCCAATCAACAGCAGAAAACTGAGTGCCAGGATTTTGAGCGTCGGGTGGTCATTGACAAAATCGCTGATAGGGGTCGAGGCATAAAGCATGATCCCAACCGCAACCATTACTGCTGTGACCATGATCTCGATGTGATTGGCCATACCTACCGCCGTTATAACGGAGTCGAGTGAAAAGACAATATCCAGCAAGGCTATCTGGATAATCACTGCATTATAGGAGGCCTTTACGCTGGCGGAGCCATGCCCTTCCACACCTTCTAATTTGTCATGGATTTCATAAGTGCTTTTGCCAAGCAAGAACAATCCGCCAATTAACAGAATCAACGAGCGGCCTGTAATCTCAAACTCAAAGACATGAAACAGGGGTGTTGTCAGACGAGTGAGCCAGGATAAGGAAAGCAACAAGAGAATACGCGTTCCCATCGCCAGGAGTAAACCTGTCTGCCGGGCGCGCTTCTGATCAGCTTTGGGTAGTTTGCCGGACAAGATCGAGATAAAAATGATGTTGTCAATACCTAGGACGATTTCAAGTAAGGTAAGGGTGAGGAGGGCTACCCAGTTTTGGGGGTCGGTGAGGATGTCCATTTCAAGATTCTCCAATCAATCAGAATGTGCTGAGTTTATACCGTTTTTAGGAAAATGACAATTCCAGTTACTCCTCAAGTTGAATCACCCAAATGTTCCGGTCAGTTGCTGAGACGAACGCGACAAACCGCCCATCCGGGGATACCGTCCAATCGCCTCCTGCGACCTTGAAGGGGGTGATCGCCGGGTCGGTCAGGGGGCGGGGTTGCCCGGTCGTGGCGTCCACATCCCAGAGTTGGTGGCTGGCGACGGTGCTCTGCGCGGCATTCGGGTCGAGAGGGATGACAAGGAGACGGTTCATGTCCCGCCAGCGATAACCCCCGAAGAGGTCGAGCTTCTTGCGTTCGTCCGTTTCGATGTTTTGAAGCCAGATGCCATCTTGTACTTGGTCAGTGGCGAAGGTGACGAGGTAAGCCACCCAGGTTCCGCCAGGGGAAATGGAGATGGAGCGGATGCGCCCGCCGCGAATGAGTTCTCGGAGCGAGCGATCTTCGAGGGACAGCACCCATAGCGCGTTTTCGGTTTCGTCCGAAGTTTGTCGTCCGGTGACGAGGGCTTGTGTTTCGGAAACCCAGCCTGTGAAGCCGCCGCCGATCAGGGTGGCGACTTGCCGGGCATTGCTGCCATCGAAGCTGCTGATCCAGATTTCGCGGAGGGCCGTGTCGAAGGGCGGCCCGGCCTGCCCAGTTGTCCACACTACCAGCGCGCCGGACGGGGAAAAACTGAGGCTGCGCCCCCCGTTGGGGATCGTCCAGCGTTGGGCGTCAGAGATGCGCTCGACGATGGTTTGCCCGCTTTGAGGGTAGGCGACGAGTTGCATGTCGGGGGAATAAATGCCGAGTCTATCGGTGGAGAGTTCAGGGTTGCCGCCGGTTAGGGGGACCCTCCAAAAGCCGGTGAGAGCGTCAGGGGCGGGTTTGTCGAGGAAGAGGATGTGGGTGCTGTCGGGGGAGAAGAAGGGTTGGACGCAGCATTCGTTGGTGGTGAGTTGGAGAAGTTGAGGGGCAGGAGTGGGAGAAGGGGTTGGGGTGTCAGGGGGTGAGGTGTCAGGCTCGTCCTGAGCGGCGTCGAAGGATGTCAGGGAGGGAGCGGGGGTGTAGGGGAGTTGGGTGGCACTGTCATCCGCGAGGGTCGGGGAAAGTTCGATGGGGTTTGTTTGCCCGTTTGGCGAAGGGGAAGTCGTGGGGGCCGGTTGCTTCGTGCAGGAGATTATCCCCAAGAACATTAATACGAAATACGTACTACGCACGACGTTCTTCATCGGTTCCATTTGGGAGGCCAGGGGTTGGGGTAATCGTTGAGCATGGGGCCCCAGAATTGGACGTCGGGTTGGTCGGCGAGGAATTGCCATTGACGGGGGTTGCTGAGGTCGCGGGAGAAGCCGGTGCCGAAAGAGCCGATGAGGGCGAGGCTGTCCCAGTCGGCGTGGATGAGGGGGGCGGGGTTGTAGGCGAGGTTGTAGGTGGCGGCGTTGCGGATTTCGAGGTGGAGGTGGGGGCGGGAGGTGCAGGTTTCGTCGGGGTCGCCGGTGCGGGCGATGACTTCGCCTTGTTGGACGGTCTGGCCGGGTTGGAGGGCAGGGGTTTCGAGCAGGTGGCCGTAGAAGGAGGCGTATCCGTTGGGGTGGTCAATCATCAAGTTGTGGGGGGCGGAGCCGAAGCCGAGGTTGTCCACATAGGTGACGACGCCGTCGCCAATGGCGATGATGGGGGTACCGCATGGCGCGGAGAAGTCCATGCCGAAGTGGAGGCCCTGCCCGGCCTGGTAGAAGTTGATGCGGTTGACATACGCGCCGGTGGTGTTGCCATAGGTCTGGCCGAGGAGCCAGGTACCCGGGCCGGGCGGTTCGGCGAAGGGGAGGGTGAATGGTGAGGTGTCAAGTTGGGCGGCAGGGAGGGGTTGGGCGCGGGAGGAGAGGACGATGGTGAGGGAGAGACCGAGGAGGATAAAAGAAAAACGGCGGCTTGTTTTAATAAGGTGAACGATAACTCTTGACATTGGACTTTTGCTTGCGCCTAATATCTTCATGGTTGGGCAATACCCATTCATATGGCTTGAGGTTGGAGAAGAAATACCTGACGCTTACCAACCTTAAATCGCTCAATTTGTTTGTATTGCGCGTGTTTACACTTCTGCGTCTTATCTACGGCAATGGCTACAACTGTATTGATATTCAGGACTGGCAGCAGCGCCTCTAACATTTGCCATAGCGAACCACTTTGTTGCTCTACTGCATCTTTGGTTTCCTGCCAAATTGAACGTTTTCCATAAGGAACATCAGAAATGACAATATCAATATCTTTGTCTATTAATTCACGAATGAGCTCGTGAGAATTCGTCGCATTCGCCGCAAATAAGTATGTATCCACTTGATGGACAAAGCTATTCTTCTCTAACAAACTCAATAAGCGAGTTGCGCTTGCTAATGCAGCAGCATGTGAGGGCTTTCCATACGTACTCAGTAGGGCTGAAATCTCATTGATGCGTTGTTTTAACCCTGGTCTCGTCAATAAGTTCAAGTTCCGGACCGCAAAGGATAGGATATCTTTGTCAATATCTGAGGCAATAATTGTGCCGATTTCATGCCAATGTAAATAGGCTAATGTGCTCAAGTGATAAGCACCGCCACAACAGGGGTCGTAGAGTGTGACGGGCCCATTATTTCCGCTTTCCCTACGAATTGCCATACATCGTTGAAATATCTCGGTAGTGAGTCTCATGGGAAATGCTGGATGACCAGGTGCACGATAAAAAACTTGACCACTTGCATAGTCGGCATAATCCTGGCTTTCTGTAGCAAACTTATAAGGCATAGTGGATTACCATCTGGCGCGATATATGTTTTTGTTCCTACAACTTCGGCAGCACAATCGACTGCTGTCCCTGATACTTCCCCTTCTTATCCGCGTATGAAGTCTCGCACTCTTCGTCGGACTCAAAGAACAGCACCTGGGCGATGCCTTCATTGGCATAGATTTTGGCAGGGAGGGGGGTAGTGTTGGAGATTTCGAGGGTAACATAGCCTTCCCATTCGGGTTCGAAGGGGGTTACATTTACGATGATGCCGCATCTTGCGTACGTGCTTTTTCCGACGCAGATCGTTAATACACTGCGTGGAATGCGGAAATACTCAATTGTCCGGGCCAGGGCAAATGAGTTCGGCGGGATGATACACACATCGCCTTTGAAGTCCACCATGGACTTGGTGTCAAAGTTTTTGGGGTCTACTACCGCCGAAAAGACGTTCGTAAAGATTTTGAACTCGTCGGCGACGCGGATATCGTAGCCATAGGATGACACGCCATAAGAAATGACCCCATTACGTACCTGCGCGGCCTCGAACGGTTCGATCATGCCGTGGTTCAACGCCATTTTGCGAATCCAGTGGTCGGGTTTGATGCTCATAAGGTTTGTGAACTCCTCGAAGTTGGGTTTATTGGGACGTAGTTTACCATCTGCCCTGGAATCAACAGAGGCCGATTCATAACAAACCGGCCTCAGATGAAATAAGTCGGAAATGGCACTCTCGTTTTTGTAATTGGGTAACTGAGGTAATTACCCAATTACTTCACCGCCCTGGATTGAACAACGTCTGTGCCACGATTTGTAAACCCGCCAACACCGACGACAGCACAACATCCTCCCCAACAAACTCGCCCAATAAACCATATTCCCGCCCGGACAAGACGAAGACCTGAATGGAGTGACTCTTCGGATCCACGATCCAATATTCGGGAACCCCGGCCTGCTCGTAAGTGGTGAATTTGACCACTTGATCCGTCCGGCGGGTGCTGGGGGAGAGAACTTCGACGATCAGATCGGGAACGCCTTCAAAATAACCTGCGCCTGTTTCTGGCCAGTGTTCGGATTTGATAAAAAGGACATCAGGGAATACCGGGCGCGTTTGGTCTGAAAGGTGGACTTCAAATGGGGCTGTAAGAACAATCCCTAGTTTATTTTCATCCACAAATAACTTGATCCGATGAGATATTTCCATTACCGTAAATTGGTGTTCAAAATTTGGCGCGTTGGTCACGTATAACACTCCCTCGATAATTTCAAATCGCCGCCCGTCGTCCGGCAGTTTTAGATAATCTTCATATGTCCATGCACCCTGCGGGGGCCATTTTCTGGTGGGGGGTAAAGTTATCGCTTGTGGCATAGATGCTCCTGCTAAGGAACGATGTGAGTCATTCTACAATGGGCTGATTATACCTTATCTCACCAACCACTTGCCCCAAACACCGACAGCAGCAAATCGCGCCGTTCGGCATCCGTCATCGGGCCGGCGCGGGCATAATCTTCAAACCGCATTGTGAGCAGTTCCGTCCCGATATACCGTCCATCGTAAAATACATGATAATCAATAAACGCCTGCTCTGTCCCTGGCGACACCCCGTACTGGTCGAAAAACAGATTCCCCAACCCAAAATGGAGCAGCGAGTCTCCCACGAATTCAAACCCATGCGGGTGGTGCGCCTGGCTGCCGGACGCGATCACTGCCCCGGCCTCTGCCAATCGCCGGAAATCCGCCTTCGTCACGTCGGGGATATCGTAGCTGTAATATTCAAAATGCTGAAAGGTGGCGATGACGATGTACCCCTCCCCGGTCAACCGGGCAATCTCGTTCTCCAGCCAGGGGAAGTCGCAATGTACCGAGCCAGGGGTGGTCGCCGAGGCCCGGGCGAAACTCCCTCCCTTGCCGTTGCACCCGATGAAGGCAATCTTATTCCCATTATGCTCCAGCAGGGAGGCCTGTTTCCCTTCGTCAAACGTCGCGCCACCCCCGTACACCGGCCAGCCTTTCTCCTCGTACAAATCCAGCGAGTAAAGCATCGCCTCCGCGCCCCAATCGTGGAAGTGATCGCCGGTCAGTTCGACCACATCCGTGCCAACATCTTCGAGCAGTTGAAGGTAACGCGGGTCGGAGCAAAAGACCACGCCTTGCTGAACCGGGTTGGGGTACGGGCAGTCGCGGGCAAACGGCACTTCGTTCGAAATGTGAGTGATGTCCGCTTCCCGTAGCCATGCACCGATGTCTCGCCCTGGGTAGAGGATGCCCTGTTGTTCCATCCCAAACGCGGTGGCGCGAACGAGCGCGGTGACGCCGGTCATGGCGACGACGGTCAGTTTGTCCGGGTCGTAGTTTGGCGTAGGGGCGGTAACCAGCGCAGTGAGCGGGTATGTGGCGGGGTCGAAGTCGTTGTGGAGCGGGGATTGTCCTTCGATAGCGATCACTTTCCAGCGCGGGGAAATTTCCTGGAAGGGGAGGAGCGCCCAGGCGTCACGCTGATCCCAGGCAGCGCCGAGGAGTTGTTCGGGAGAGAGGATGCGAATGTTGTCGGGCGGCCCCCAGAGGAGGGTGAAAGTTTCGACGGTCGTTTGGCTGGCGAGAAGGGTGGGGCCGTTCCCATTCCAGGCAGCTTGCACATCGGCGAGGGAAACGTCATCGGTCAGGGTAGGGAAGGCAGCGGCGAGGGCGAAGACCCAGGGTGTCGCTTTGGCTACAGGGGAAGAGGAGATAAGGGGAAGGGGAAGAGGAGAGGGAGTAAGGGTGTTAGGGGGAAGGGGAGCGGGGGTGTCAGAGGGTGAGGTGTCAGGCTCGC
>DATDOR010000193.1:0-4004 GCA_035293165.1 Anaerolineales bacterium
CACCTTTTTTTCGGAGAATCCTCTGCCTTAGCCTGAAGCGACATCCCAAACCTGTATCACACCCAGGTTGAACGTGCCCGCTACGACGACGGCGCAGGCAAAATGGTTCCCAGTACTTTTGCAGTCACTTCCCCAAACCCCACGCGATACCCATCTCCCTCCCCCCATCCGGTCATCGTAACCCGGTCGCCGTCTTGTAAGAAGCTGCGTGCTTCCCCAGAAGAAAGCTGGACAGGGCGTTCTCCGCGCCAGGCGAGTTCAAGCATGGATCCGTAAGAATCGGGTGTTGGGCCGCTGATCGTGCCGGAAGCTATCAAGTCGCCAGGACGCAGGTTGCAACCTGTGATCGTGTGATGTGCAACCTGCTGGTATATATTCCAATACATATGCTTGAAATTGGAACGACAGATGACCTGAGGGGTGTCCATCTGCTCCGTTTGCAGGGACGCTTCGAGGTGAATGTCAAAGGTCCCCGCGCCCTCTGCGCGTAAATAAGGTAAAGGTTCAGGGTCTTGTACCGGGTTAGGGACGCGGAAAGGCTCGAGCGCGTCAAGGGGTACCACCCAGGGAGAGATCGAGGTGGCGAAGTTTTTGGCGAGGAAGGGGCCGAGCGGCTGGTATTCCCAGGCTTGAATGTCCCGTGCGCTCCAGTCGTTGACCAGTACCATGCCAAAGATGTGATCCCCGGCCTGGTTTACTGGAACTGGTTCGCCTGGTGGGTTGCCTGGGCCGATGAAATATCCCATTTCCAACTCGAAATCTAATCGTTTAGACGGGCCAAATACAGGCATTTCCGCTCCGGCTGGATGGGTTTGTCCATGAGGGCGGAGGATGTCTACGCCTGAAAGAATGACGGAACTCGCCCGGCCATGATAGCCAACCGGGAGATGTAACCAGTTTGGCATGAGGGCGTTTTCTGGGCCGCGGAACATGGCGCCGACGTTGGTGGCATGCTGGCGTGAGGCATAAAAATCCGTGTAGTCTCCGATATCTACAGGGAGGTGTAGCGTAACGGATTCAATTGGGATCAGCGCTTCCCCCCGCAAAAGGCGGTTATTCTTGAGGGTAGGGTTTTCTGCCCGTAGGAGGTTGGTGATCACGATCCGGGCTTCGCGCCACGCGGGTTTCCCCATTTTCATAAATTTATTCAGTGTAGCGTGAGCGAAGATGTTTTTCCCCTGCAAATGCCAGCCGAAGAAGGCGTATTTTTCAACGACAGTCAAGTCTAGAATGAAATCACCAATGCGTACTCCAACCGTTGGAGGGGTGTTTTTAGTGCTGAATATGCCAAAGGGCAGGTTTTGAATGGGGAAATGGGAGTCAGAGGGGATTTCGAGGAAAGAGGTAAGCAGCATGGGAAACTCCTGGAGGAAGTAAATATAGATCAATGAATTTGTGGCAAAACAGTTTTTGCCATCGCTTCCAACCGGTCCAAATCATCCAGGTCCAACCACTGGAGCATCACCCGGTAGATGCCTGCCTCGGCAATTTCGCCCAATTGGTCCACAATTTGATTCGCTGTCCCATACACCAGGCCGCGCGCACGCGTCGCTTCTGGGGTCGTGTTCCGGCTTGTGGCACGCTGGTTCACTTCCTCATCTGAGTATCCGAAAAACAAACCGGTCATCAATGAGCGGCGAACATCTGCAGGTCTGCGGTTGTTTCCCTCAAGCAATTCGTCCAGGGTGGTGTTTAATTCCCGAATCCGCGCGGGGGGAATATACACCGCGTTCCATTCGGTAGCATACTTTGCGACCAATGGCAGAGTCAACTTTGGCCCGTTCCCCCCGATCAATATAGGTGGCCCACTCGGGCGCGCCGGGCGGGGGAGCAAAATCGCATCGTTCAGGTGATAATACTTCCCGGAAAATGACACCGGCTCGTCGCTGTTCAGCAAACGGGTGACTACTTCCAATCCCTCCTCGAACCGGTCGAACCGCTCCTGGACGCTCAACAAATTCCAGCCATAGTTATTGTGTTCACGTTCCTGCCAGCCTGCGCCCATCCCTAAGTGCAGTCTGCCGCCGGACAGATCGTCCACCGCCGCCGCCATTCGCGCGGTCATCGTCGGTTGGCGGAACGAAACGGGCGAAACCATTGGCCCAAATTCAATTCGGCTGGTATGGCTGGCCAGCCACGTCAACGAGACCCATAACTCCAGCGAGTCCAGATCGGGTGGGTTGCTGTTGGTGTAATGGTCAGAGCGATGTAAACCCGCAAACCCCAAATCCTCCACCGCCTGCGCCATGCGCTGCCAGCGCGGCCAGTTCAACCCGTTTTGTCCTTCAATCATGATGGCGATATCAAGCATTGGTGTCTCCTGTGAAAATTGTTGGATGCGGAGGCGCACGGATGTATGCGGATATTATTGTATGCCTCGGTGCACGTCTGATCGGATGATAGGACATTATAATTCATTCAAACCTCCGTTCATGGCTGTGTTTGTCCGCTCTTTGGGATTTGCCGTGGTTGCCTCCCCGCCGATTCCTAAAGAACCCGTTTGTCCGTGTCCGATAAAATGAAACCGAAAGCTGACCTGATTCTCAAAGACCCCAACGAAACCCTGACGTGTATCCCTGGCCCGGGCGACTTGATTGGACGATTGCACGGGGCGAGCGTTGCCACACGCGGGAAACATATCCTCGACGTGGCCCCGTATACCGTTTTGGTCGAACGTTATGACCTCTCCGAGACCCAAATCATAGAGGTAACCGGAAAAGTTCTCTCCCCCGGTTTTGTGGATAGCCACACGCACGTCGTCTTTGGCGGCTCGCGCGTTAAAGAATACGCTGCCAAAATGACCCGTACCCCTGCCGAAGTCCGCGCCATGGGAATTCCCAGCGGCATCACCGCCAGCATGACGATGACCCGCGCCGCCAGCGAAGGCGAACTTTTGGAGAGCGCGGCCGATCGTCTCCGCCGAATGTTCCGTGCTGGGACAACCACCGTCGAGTCGAAATCAGGCTATGGCTTGAATCTGGAGCACGAATTGAAGATGCTGCGCGTGAATCAGCATTTGAAACTTGCCGCGGATTCATCAGGTAGTCTCCTTCCCGACATTGTCTCCACCTTCCTGGGCGCGCACGCCTTCCCGCCGGACAAAGTCCCCGAAGCCTACGTGGACGAAATCATCCACGAAATGATCCCCGCCGTCGTCGCTGAAAACCTGGCTGAATTTTGCGATGTCTATATGGATGAAGGGTACTTCAACCTCGACCAGACTCGCCGGGTTTTGCTCGCCGCGCAGGATACCGGGTTGAAACTCAAAATCCACGCTGATCAGTATAGCAAGCTCGGTGGTTCCGACCTTGCCGCCGAATTGGGCGTAGTCTCAGCCGATCACCTGAATTACACCATCCCCAAAACCATGCGGAAACTGGCGGATGCAGGTGTGGTCGGTGTTCTGATGCCCCTTATTGACTTTGCCGTCCAGCATCCTCACCCTTTCGATGCCCGCGCGATGCTCGAAGCCGGGATGACCCTCGCCCTGGCAACGGACATGTGCCCAGGCGGGTGGACGGAATCGATGCAATTGGTGATGCAATTCGCCTGCCGCCAGCATAAACTCAGCCCGGAAGAGGCGTTGTATGCTGCAACAGTAGGCGGGGCACGCGCGCTGGATTTGCATGATCGCGGCGCGCTTATCCCTGGCTTGTTGGCGGATATTCAGATTTGGGATGTGCCGGTGTTTGAAGAAGTGATCTACAGGTTGGGGAGTAATATGGTGGAGGGAGTGGTGGTGAGAGGGAAGCTAACAGGCAGCCGGGGTGCGGGAGGTGTTTGAGGAGACTGGCGCTTGAAAATACGTGTCATGTCATTCAATCTTCGCTTGCTACGCTCCCAAGGGGAAATAACCCGAAAAAAAGGTGTGCGTAGGGGTGTTCACCCCTACGCACACCTTTTTTTCGGAGATTCCTCTACCTTAGGCTGAGTAGTTACCGCACAAGAAGCTCAACACCGCCGCATTGAACGCCTCTGCCTGATCTACACTCAGGGCGTGCCCG
>DATDOR010000194.1:0-2533 GCA_035293165.1 Anaerolineales bacterium
GCTAAGGGAGGGAAGTTTGCAGGAGTTGATCCGGACGAAGGAGATGGATTTGTTCAGGTGAAAGTTATGCATGGCATCGTCTCTCTCCTCGACTCAACCCATTACCAAAAAGTCGAAGACATCTGGTCACGGCTGGAGGAACATTGCAGCCTGACGGGAGTCAGAGTCACACCCATCCCACATTTCTCCTGGCAAATCAGCGAAAATTATAATTTCGACGCGCTGAAATCTGTCCTGGAACAACTCGCTTCTGAACTTACCCCATTCACCGTTCAAACCACTGGATTAGGGGTGTTCACAGGAAAAAGTGACATTGTCCTCTACATTCCTGTGGTCAAGGATGAGGGGCTACTCAAGCTGCATCAACAAATTTGGAAGCGCACGACGCCCTTCTCTGCCGGGCTTGCAAACCACTATGCCCCCGAAAACTGGATGCCACACATCACGATTGGACATGGGGATGTGGACGAAGATGGCCTGGCTTGTGCAACCCGTCTGTTGGCACGAGAAAATTTCAATTGGGAGATTCCGGTAGATAATCTTCTGCTGGTTTATCAAAACGAGGGCGAAACTGGGATAGAAATGGCCCGGTTTTATTTTAGCCGTTGAGTTGATTGTCAAATTTTCGTAAGAAAACAACGCAAGTACAATTCGGATGTTCAAAATAGTGGGGGAACGATGTGTATAATAAAGTTTCTTCAGGAGTTTTTATGCCCTCAATCCCAGAATCTCATCGCGACTTACTTACTGACGAGAAGCGGGCACTGGCCTTTGTAGGGACAGTGATGTCCGACGGCTCGCCGCAAGTCACACCCGTTTGGTTCAACACCGACGGCGAATATTTTTGTATCAACACTGCGCGGGGACGGGTGAAAGATCGCAATCTACGCGCCCGCCCGGCGGTGGCATTGACCATCAGCGATCCAGGCGATCCGTACCGCTACATTCAAATTCGCGGTCGGGTGGTCGAATTTACTGAAGAAGGGGCGAAAGAACACATGGACGAACTCTCATACAAATACGAAGACAAACCCTGGAGCCTCCCGCCAGGACAGGTACGCGTCCGCTTCAAGATCCAGCCCGAACGGATTACCGCTCACGCATGACTTCCACTCTCGAATCTCTCCATCTCCACGAATGGATCCGCTCCCGGCGGTCGGTGCGCCGTTTTCTGCCTGATCCCGTTCCCCAACCGGTGATCGAAAGCCTGCTCGAAACGGGCACGTTTGCCCCCTCCGCACACAATCGCCAGCCCTGGCGTTTTGCCGTCCTCACCACCCTCGAATCGAAGACCCGCCTCGCCGACGCAATGGGCGCAGACTTCCGCCGCGATTTACTCGCAGACGGACTTTCTCCCGATGAAGCAGAAAAACAAGTCACCCGCTCTCGCGCTCGCATTTGCGAAGCCCCGGTCGTGATCATGCTCTGTGTGATGATGGCGGATATGGACACCTACCCCGACGAAAAACGCCAGCGCGCCGAATACCTGATGGCAACCCAAAGCGTGGCCCTTATTGGAGGAACAATTTTGCTTGCAGCGCACGCGGAGGGCTTAGGCGGTGTGTGGGTGTGCGCCCCCCTGTTCACGCCGGACACCATCCGTCGCCAACTCGCCCTGCCCCTTGACTGGGAGCCACAGGCGATGATGCTAATTGGCTATCCGGCGAAGGTGCCCGAAGTACGGGCGCGAAAACCTTTGTCTGAAATAACAATCTACCCTTGACTTCACGTTTCACTCTTGAAGCGTGAAACGTAAAACGTGAACTTTACCGATGAAAGTTGTCGCCCTCGCGGGCGGTGTCGGCGGTGCCAAACTGGCCGATGGTCTCGCCCAAATTTTACCTCCTAAAAATCTGACCGTCATCGTCAACACGGGCGATGATTTCGAGCATTTTGGCCTGAAAATTTGTCCCGATCTGGACACGGTTTGCTACACCCTGGCGGGGATGGCGAATCCGGTCACAGGATGGGGATTGGCTGGAGAAACCTGGAACGCGTTGGAGGCCATTGGGACTCTAGGTGGGTCGGGTTGGTTCCGTCTCGGCGACCGGGATTTGGGGACGCATCTCGAGCGGACGCGGCGGCTACGGTCGGGGCAGTCTCTCAGCCAGATCACCCGCGATTTTTGCCGGGCGTGGGGTGTACAACCGGTTGTGTTGCCCATGAGTGATGACCCGGTGCCGACCATCGTCCAAACAGATGAAGGCGAACTGGCTTTTCAAGAGTATTTTGTGCGACGGCAGTGCCACCCACGCGTGAGGGGGTTCCATTTTGAGGGGGTTCAGCACGCCCGCGCGGCCCCGGGGATGTTGGAGGTGATTGAGGGGGCGGATTTGATCGTGATTTGCCCTTCAAATCCGTGGGTGAGTGTAGATCCAATTTTGGCGATTCCTGGGGTAAGGGAAGCCCTCACCCCCAGCCCATCTCCCTCAACGAGAGGGGGGAGAATTGTGGCAGTGTCACCGATCATTGCCGGGCAGGCGGTGAAGGGGCCGGCGGCGAAGATGTACGCGGAGTTGGGGGTGGAGCCGTC
>DATDOR010000195.1:0-3035 GCA_035293165.1 Anaerolineales bacterium
GACAATCTCATGACTCTTTCCTCCATTCAATGGATTATGAGTCTTAACCGGTTGTCTCAGTTTAAGGGGCAAGTCCAAATACGCATAGAGTTTCTGATATTCCTGAACAGGCTTGTGAAGGTCGTATGTTACTAATTGACACGCCATCGGAACCTCCCAAAATGGTAGTCGTCTCTTGCGAAAACGGTGTGGTTACGATTCATCCCGCCCGTCAGATACCAAGCGCGGAATAGTCCAAATCGTGTCGGCAATGCCAGCGGCCATCGCTGGCGTAACCCGCAGACTGCTATGCACCCGACAAAAGTTATACCACGCAAAGTACAGCGCAAGCGCGGCTTTTGTTTGAGGAGAGGGGGACAGGGTGAGACTTATAAAACCTTCTGTATCTTTCCCCGTGGCCCCCAGTAGAGGGCTTGAACTGTTGGCGGACCTCTGTTATAAAAGAAAGTGAACATGGGTGTCCTCATTGACGTGGGGAGCCTGGTTTTCAGACCCGTCGTTAGCGCGACGGGTTTACTTTTTTAGGCTGACAATATTCTCTCCCTTGCGCTTTCTCACAGCGAATAACTTGGGCCGGGATTTAATGGCCGCCTCCACTGCCTGCCTGCTACTATGCAAATCAATCTTCTCAAAAAAATTGAGGATGTCCCGCACCTTGGCTTCAGGCACACACTGAAGATATTGCTCTGCTACTTCCCAAAGTTCTAACTCGTTGCGTAAATTCTGTTCCTCCTGCCATGTCTCCCACTCTTCATCGTGGAGACGCGGCGGGGCTTGTTCCTGATCGGCCATAATGCCGCGAAGCCGCTCCACTGAGCTTGTATGGCGAGCTAACTGCTCCCGCAAATCCATGTACTTGTTGTAGGCCGATGACAGTTCTGCCATCTGTTTCTCAAGTTCCTTGGCGCGGGCGTAATCATGCCGCAACCGCGCCTGCATCATCCCCAGGACAGTTTCAGGTTCCATAACAGCCTCATCACAGCATTTAGATGCCAAATGATGCAAAAGGTTGCTTGCTTCTGATTTGCTACCACTAACGGGGATAGGTTAGGGCATAGCGTCTAGCCAGAACTTGTGAAAAATTTTGCGCGGCAACGCAGTTGGCGGACAGTACCCACGATCTAACACGGTGTTATAATCTCTGGCACATGGGCACCCCGGTTATCACCCGTGTTACTCTCAGCGGCCCCAGCCTGAAAGACCCCAAATTGAAAATGGGAAGGGCGAAGGCCCATTTGGATGCCCTCAATACCGAACTCACGCGATTTATCCAACGAAAACCATATAAACTCACGGGTCGGGATGATCTTAAGAATCAGCGGTATGTCGTTCGGATTCAATTCGAGAAAGCCCCGGTTATCACAGCCCTTCTTGTCGGTGATTTCGTGAACTGTGTCCGATCCGCCCTCGATCAATTGGCTTTTCAGTTGGCGTTGCTCACGGCTCGAAGCCCTAACCGCCCTGGGTTTCCGATTTGTGATGCTCCCAAGTGTTTCCGGCAAGCTAAAAGCAAGGGTGGGGTGATCTTTGAAGTCCCGGCTGATGCAGGGACAGTTATCGAATCGCTTCAACCGTATTATGGAGGGGCAGCCCTTCAAGACAGTTTCTTGTGGCAATTGCATCGTCTCTGGAACATTGACAAGCACAACGTCATCCCGATACATTCGACAACTTTTTACGCCAAGTTTCCCTATGAGGGTGCGCCAATTAAAGGGATGAGCTTCGATGATTACTACGAAGTGTACTTGCCGCTCAGTGCCAAAGAAAAGATGGACCTCCATCCAACGATCCCGATGGAGATAATCTTCGGTCAGTGGAATAGCGGTTTTGAAGTTCCCAGCGGGCGAATGGCAGAGATATACACATTCGTTAGAGATGGTGTAATCCCACGATTTGCGAGCTTCTTCCCGTAGGGTATAGGGGCCGGTCATTTATTTAGCCCCTCCCCAGCAACGCAGTTGGTGGACAGTACCCGCCGCACGCGACACCCTTACGGTCCTATCCTCGCTGCGGTATCATGGTAGATTCGTGCCGTGGGGGACAGGGCCATCAGGGAACCCCGTGCCGTGGTTGAATATGGGGATATAGAAGTGACGCTGCGCGTAAAAATCGATAACCCCGCCGAGCCGGTCGTATTCTACGAGGTGATCCCTCCCCGTGTCGACATCGAAGGGGAGCTGGAAGACCGCCTGGCGCTGGTGCGGGAGGTGGCTGGTCAGGTTGACGCCATCAATATTCCCGAGATTCGCGACGAGAAGCGCAACGGTCCACGGAAGGGCGTTTTGCATGAGCGCATTGAGCCGCGCGTCTTTGCCGAAGCAATCGCGAAAGCAACCAAGGTCGAAACCGTCGTCAATCGCGTGACGGTGCACGATTCCCCGGCCGAACAGCGGCGGTGGCTGCGTCAAACCTACCGCCAGCATGGGATTCGTGACTTGATCCTGGTGGGAGGCGAGTCACAGAAGGACCCCTATCCCGGACCGAGCGTCGTCGAAACCGCGTCGCTGGCTGCCGAGGAAGGGCTTCCATTCCTGCTCGGCGGAATCACCATTCCGCACCGGCCGAAGGAAGCTGGCCGTGTCCGCGACAAGGCGCAGCGCGGTCTGCGGTTCTTTACCACGCAGGTGCTGCTCGATTCCAAAGACGTCGTGCCGCTGCTGCAGCAACTCGACGACTTGAAGGCTCGGATCCTGTTGAGCTTTACACCGGTGAGCCACCCGCGGGATTTGAATTTCCTGGAATGGCTGGGAGTGGAGGTTCCGCCGAAATTTGCGCGCGCCATTCGCGAGGCCGCAGATCCCGAAGCTGCCGTGGAACAATCCCTGGAGCTGGCTCGCCGCATCTTGACGGATGTGTTTGAGAATTTGCCGCCCCACCCACCGGCTCTGGGAATCCAGGTGGAGCGGATCACCAAACGGAATTCCGCAGCGGCGCGCCGGATGCTGGGCGAGCTGGGAGATTTCTATCGCGGCCTGCTGCGATCCCGTTACACTGCCAAAACTGTCGGAACGGGGAACCGCTCGCGCTCCCCGGCT
>DATDOR010000196.1:0-2439 GCA_035293165.1 Anaerolineales bacterium
TCAATCTTGAGCAGCCCCATGGCATCCACGATGCCCATTTCAAACTGTGTAACGGTTTTGATGGGGAGATCATCACTTTCACTCGTTGGGCGGTGAAGCGGGGCATATTCGATGATCGGTTTATCCGTCACGACAACCCCAGCCGCGTGGGTGCCCGCATTACGGACGACGCCTTCTAATTGCGTGGCAGTGTCGAGCAGTTCACGCATCTGCGGTTCTTTATTATAGATTTTCTTGAGGTCGGCAACCTGAGCTATCGCTTCGGGGATGGAGATCGGTTTGCCGGGAATGGCAGGGATCAGTTTGGCTACGCGGTCTACTTCATGAAGTGGAATGTCCATTACCCGGCCTGTATCCCGAACGGCCGCACGGGCTTTGAGGGTGCCAAAGGTAATGATTTGGGCGACTTTGTCATGCCCGTACCGGTCGGCGCAGTAAGCCATCATCTCCGCGCGGCGGTCGTCGGGGAAGTCCAGATCAATGTCCGGCATGGAGACACGCCCAGGGTTGAGGAAACGCTCGAAAATCAGGCCGTGTTCGAGCGGGTCTACGGTGGTGATCCGGAGGCAATAGGCAACGAGCGAGCCGGCTGCGGAACCACGCGCGGTGTACCAGATGCCCTGCTTGTTGGCATAATAGCACAAATCCCACACAATTAAGAAGTAGGCGTCAAATCCCATGGTGTGGATCACGCTGAGTTCGTCATCCAGGCGTTTTTGAATGGTTTCCGATAGGGCTGCGTCACCATAGCGCCAGCGAGCGCCCTGATCGCATAAACTTCGGAGATAACTCTGAGGGGTGTACCCTTCCGGGACAGGAAAGTTCGGTAGATGGTAGCCTTTGAAGCCCAGGTCGAGGTTACAGCGTTCGGCAATGGCGAGGGTGTTGGAGATCGCGCCAGGGATATGACCGAAAAGGCTCTCCATCTCTTGTGGGGAGCGCAGGTGGTAGGAGGCGTCGGTCATCCGAAGTCGGTTGGGGTCACTGAGCAAACACCCTGTTTGAATGGCAAGGAGGATGTCTTGCAGGCGGTGATCTTCTTTGTCCACGTAATGAACGTCATTGGTGGCGATGTATTGGACGTTGTAACGTTTGTTGAGTTCGATCAACCGCTTGTTCATCTCAGGCAGTTCTTTAATGTCGTGATCTTGCAACTCGATGAAGAACCGGTCGGGGCCAAAGACTTCATAGTAATAATCAAATTTTTTCCTGGCAAGTTCGTATTTTCCCGCTAACAAAGCTTGAGGAACCTCGGCGGCCATGCAGCCAGTGGAGCAAATGAGTCCTTCAGCGTGTGCGGCAAGGAATTCCTTGTCTACGCGGGGTTTGTAATAAAAACCTTCCAGTTGCGCCCCGGAACAGATTTTGAGCAGGTTGTGGTAGCCAATTTCGTTTTCGGCAAGCAGAAGGAGGTGGAAACGATTCTTATCCAGTTGGGGGTCCCGGTCTTGCATCCGGCGGGCGGCCATGTAGGCTTCGACTCCGATGATGGGTTTAACTCCTGCCTTCATCGCAGCGTTATAGAATTCGATGGTTCCGAACATGGTGCCGTGATCGGTCAGGCCAACGGCAGGCATCCCCATTTCTTTGGCGCGTTTAACAAGTTTGTTGAGATTGCTGAACCCGTCGAGAAGAGAGTATACGGAGTGAACGTGAAGGTGAGCGAAAGACATGGGTGTTGGTGCGTATTGCGTAAAAATAGAATGGCGGGCGTGGTTTACTGGGCGTAATTCGGGGAGCGTTTTACGATAAGATTGTTATGCAGTTCTGGTGGCGTATGTAGTGATTTCAGCGTGACGGAACGATGGCGTTTAATGGCAGGTTAACTGCAAATTGATTATAGCATGTGGGGCGAAAGAAGAATCCGACGGGGGGCTTAAAATTTCCTGTCTGGGCGAATCTGTAATTTTCAGTGTATGTGGGGGGTAAATGCTGTGTATTTTCAGTAGATATAGGGGTTGGCATCTTTCAGGCCACTTTTTACCGGAATAAAGCCAGGAGTCAAATTTTTTACATTTCAGGCGATTGCAATCGGCTATAATCACACCCGTCTGTCTTCACTTCCTTCAAAATTCGGATTCCCCCGTTAATTACGGCAGGTCCAGATTTTTCACTGCATCCAGGAATTAGCGTATGTCCCGCGATCTCCGCCGGTATGCCCGGCAAACCAATTTCCGGCTCCTGATTGGCGCGCTTTTGATTTTGTTTGTGGTTGGGTTGGGGTTGATTTATCTGTTTTATGGGCCTGGAGGCCTGATTACCGGATTGCTGTGTATGTTGGGTGGCCTGGCCCCGATCGTCTTGATTGTTTTCGCTTTATGGGTCATGGATTGGTTGGTCAAACGGGCAAATCAGGAATAAACTCGAAGCCCATAGGGGAAATGACCCGAAAAAACGGGATGCGTGGGGGTGTACACCCCCACGCATCCCGTTTTTTCG
>DATDOR010000197.1:0-27105 GCA_035293165.1 Anaerolineales bacterium
ACCGCCGCTTCCCTCCCCGACGCCGCTTCCCCCTCCCACAGAAGAACCTCCCACAGAAGAACCTCCCACAGAAGAACCTGCAGCCGAAGCGCCTGCTTATTATAAAGAGGAGTTCGATGAGAGCGCCTCAACTTATTACCCAGATGAATATTTCTATGAGGTACTGCGTGGCCCAGATAACGCGTCAGAAGACATTTATTTGGATGACAGAGGACATTTGGTTTTTGAAATTAATACACGAGACACCTATTATTATCTTTACTATAACCCTTGGGTTTATTCTGATGTCCGCGTTGGCGTAGAGGCGGAAAACCTGGGCGTGAACAGCCAAAGTATTAGCCTGGTCTGCCGGAAAGAGGAAGGCCGCGGTTGGATTGAGTTTAATATCGCAGGCGACGGTACATATTCCATCTTTGCTTTTGATGAATTGCAAGGCACTGGCTATAATCAAATATATAGCGGCGGTTCGACAGCCATTAATATTGGCAAAAAAACCAATACTTACATTGCTGAGTGTATTGGCGATGAAATTTCTCTTTTCGCGAATGGCGTAGAAGTTAGGACACAGACGATACCAAATGCCTATCAGTTCATAAGGGAAGGGACTGTAGGATTTTCAGTTTCGTCCTTTAACTCAGTTCCGGTTCTTGTGGAAATGGAATGGTTCTGGATTGAACAGCCATAAAATCGTCATTCAGAAACAACTGGGGTGTTTTTTTGCCCCAGTTGTTTTTATTAGCACACTAGGTCTTCCGGCATATCTGAATCGGATAATAATATGTTAGAATAAAGCCAGATATTTTTAAGGGATCTCACCGAACCAGAGGTATCTGGCCGGGCCAGGTCAATTAGGAGCAATTCATTATGGATAAATTATATCCTTCCCAAGATTCTGATACGCTGGAGAATGGTGTTTTATCAAAGAAACAGTATGTCAAACCAGAAATTGTTCACGAACTAGAGTTAGAAGTACGTGCAGGTTCGCCATTCAGCGTCGACCCTCTGGACGATGTTACCGGATTGTTCGGCACTGATCATTAAGCGTCCAAGACACCTCCGCTCTTAATAAAAAAACCGGGAATCCCCCGGTTTTTTTGATTCTTATCTCGAATGTGCATTTCTCGCACGCTGGATCGCATCGGGCAAAAATTGCAAAAATAACTCGATTTCCTGGGGTATCGTATATTTTCCTAACGTCATTCGCAATGATCCGAGTGCCCATTCGCGTGGGAGACCCATCATTGTCAGCACTTCTGATGGTTCTGGCAGGCCTGATTTGCAAGCTGACCCGGATGAACATGCAAACCCGGCCACATCCAACATTGCCAACAGCGCGTTGCCATCCACCCCTTTGAACACAAAACTGGCATGATTGGGCAAACGCTGAACGGGATGCCCGGTCAGTTGCGCGTCCCCGATCTCCTCCAACACCTGCCCGATCAGCCGGTCTCGGAGCGAAACCAGCCGCGCGGGGTGGCCATTGATTTCGCGCTGGGCCAGCTCAAACGCCGCTGCCATCCCCACGATATAAGGAATATTCGACGTCCCCGCTCGTAGACCGAATTCCTGCCCCCCGCCCGTTTGTGTTGGCACGATGGGTATCCCCTCCCGCACGTATAACGCCCCCACACCTTTCGGCCCATAAAATTTATGCGCCCCAATGGACATCAAGTCCACTTTCAGCGCCTGTACATCCAACCTTAAATGCGCCCCAGCCTGGACTGCATCGGTGTGCAAGGGGACGCCCTGTTCCTGGCAGACCGCCCCAATTTCGGCAATCGGGTTGATCGTGCCGATTTCGTTATTTGCAAGGATAATGGAGACCAGGGCTGTATCCGGCCGGATGCGCGTAGCCACATCGTCGGGGTGAACCATCCCATATTCATCCACTGGCAAATATTCCAGTTCAAACCCAAACAGGTGCGCGAGCTGTTCGGCAGTATGGGAAACGGCGTGATGTTCAACCGGGCTGATCAAGATATGGCGTGCGTCTCGCCCATTGGCGTTGCGCTGCGTGCGGGACGCGTGTGCTACCCCCCGTAAGGCCAGGTTGTCGCTTTCCGAGCCGCAGGAGGTGAAGATGATCTCGTTCGGTTTGCAGTTCAACAGCCTGGCCATCGTCTCCCGCGCGGTTTCTAATGCAGCTTCTGCTTTTTGCCCAAACATGTGAATGGATGAAGGATTGCCAAAGGATTCTGTAAAATAGGGGAGCATTGCATCCAGGACGCGAGGGTCAACAGGGGTCGTTGCAGCGTAGTCAAAGTAAATTTTATTCATAGGGACAATTATACCCACCAGAAGCCCAATCTCATCATGTTATAATCCCGCCCCGTTACGAAATACGCAATTAAGCCGAAAAAAAGGAGTGCGTAGGGGGTGTACACCCCTTACGCGCCCCTCTTTTTCAGAACACTTCCTTCTCGACTCAGCAGTACCATAAGAAATACACACCACGCACAAGGAGTCTCGATGGCACAAAAAATCAAATTTGGCACCGATGGCTGGCGGGGAATGATCGCCGATGATTACACATTCGCAAATGTGCGCCGCTGCGCCCAGGGTTTCGCGGATTATTTAACTTCTCAAGGCCATGCTGGGGAATGGATCGTTCTCGGCTATGACAAACGCTTTCATTCCGAGAATTTTGCTGCAGCGGCCGCGGAAGTGCTTGCCGCGAATGGCCTGCACGTTTATTTGACCGACGGCCCCACGCCCACGCCGGTGATTTCCTATACCGTCGTGGCGAAGGGTGCGGCGGGTGCGGTCAATATCACGGCGTCACACAACCCGCCGACCGATAATGGGTTTAAAGTCCGCGATGAACACGGGGGCGCGATTGACCCGGATGGTTTGAAAGAGATCGAAGCCCGTATCCCGGATGACGAAAGCGGGGTGAAACGGGTTGCCTTATCGGAAGCAAAAGCAGATGGCCGTGTCATTCTCCTTGACTCCGCGCCGATCTATATTGAACATCTCCGAGATTTGATTGATGTTGAGCCTATCAAAGCCGCCGGATTGAACGTACTGGTGGACCCGATGTGGGGGAATGGCGCGGGCTGGTTCCCACGGCTGTTGGGCGGGGGGGCGACTCGCATCACCGAAATTCACAACACTCGGAATCCTGTATTCCCCGAAATGAAGCGCCCCGAACCCATTCCTCCGAACGTGGACGCAGGGCTGGCAAAGACAACTGAACTTGGCGCGGATGTGCTGATTATCCTCGATGGCGATGCGGACCGCGTTGGGGCAGGGGATGAAAACGGGAATTTCATTGACCAGCTTCGGATGTACGGTCTGATGGCCTTTTACCTGCTGGAAGTTCGCGGCCAGCGCGGGCCGATTGTCAAAACGCTTTCGACGACGAAGATGTTGAACAAACTGGCAAAGATATATGATGTGCCAGTACACGAGACGGGAGTGGGTTTTAAATACATTGCCCCAAAAATGATAGAGACAGACGCAATGATCGGCGGAGAAGAGTCGGGTGGATATGCATTCCGGGGCAATGTGCCCGAACGGGATGGCATTTTGGCCGGGTTGTATTTCCTGGATATGATGGTCAAGCTCGGTAAAAAACCGAGTGAATTGCTAGAGATGCTTTTTTCTAAAGTCGGCGCACATTATTATGACCGGATCGACTCGCGCTTCACTGGCGACCGCGCGGCGCGCGAGCAAATCATCCGCGCTGCAAATCCCGAAACGCTGGGCGGTCTGAAAGTAACCGGGCTGAATACGCTGGACGGGTACCAGTTCCTGCTCGAAGATGGGGGCTGGCTACTCATTCGCTTTTCCGGTACCGAACCGCTCTTGCGCGTGTACACCGAAACCATGCACGCAGATCGGGTGCAAGCGATTTTACAGGACGGCCTGGGGATTGCAGGGATTCATTAGGACACGGATCTCGTCCGCGTCCCATTAGCTTATGTCGCTAACTGATACCCACTGCCACCTCGACATCGAACATTTCGACGCGGACCGGGACGCAGTCCTCGCCCGCGCGTGGGCGACCGGCCTGGACAGGATTCTGATCCCCGCGTTGGATGTGGTCTCTTGCCGCCGCGTGCTGGCGCTGACAGAAACCGACCCCCGCCTGTTTGCTGCCATTGGCGTACACCCGAACAGCGCGAAGACTTGGGATGACACAACGTTGGACACGTTGCGCGAACTGGCCTCGTACCCCAAAGTTGTCGCCATCGGGGAAATTGGGCTGGATTATCACTGGGATTTTGCCCCAAAAGAAATGCAACACCCTGTTTTGCGCGCCCAACTCGAACTCGCTGCGGAACTCCGACTTCCCGTTGTCATCCACAACCGGGATTCAACGGAGGACGTGCAGGAGATATTGCTAGATTGGCAGGCAGAGTTAGCTGCGTCGGGCAATCCGTTGGCCGAACGCCCGGGGGTGCTACATTCATACTCAGGGGGCGCGAAAGCCGCTCAAAAGGCGATTGCGGCGAATTTTTATCTTGGAGTGACCGGGCCTGTAACCTTCAAAAATGCCCCCGATCTCCAATCGCTCATCTCCATTCTCCCCCTCTCCAATCTTCTCATCGAAACGGACGCTCCCTATCTTGCTCCTCACCCCAACCGGGGAAAACGAAACGAGCCTGCTTATGTGAAGTTGGTGGCGGAAAAGATTGCTGATTTGAAAGTTGTTTCTTTTGAGGAGGTTGCCCGGCAAACGCGCGAGAATGCAGACCAATTGTTTGGGTGGTAATATGGAACTCCTCGGCTACTCCCTGGTTGTCATCTCTGCCTTTACGCACGCGTATTGGAATTTTCTACTTAAGCGCGCAGGCGGGTCACAGATTTTTATTGGATTGAGTAAGCTGAGCGAGGTAATCTTGTTCGCGCCGGTATTTGCTTTTGTGGTGTGGCAGGAGGGGGGAGAATTTTGGGGATATTGGATATTGTTTATGGTGGGGGGATTGCTGGCGACTGTGTATTATGTCTCTTTGGGACTGGCGTACCGGACAGGGAATTTATCGGTTGCGTATCCGGTGTCCCGTGCGGGCGGGTTGCTCTTCCTGCCGGGGTTGGCTTTCTTTCTGATTGGAGAACAGGTAGATGGTTGGGGGTGGATCGCGATTGGGTTGATCATCCTCGGCATCTTTTCGTTGCAATTACCGTCTTTTTCCAAAAAAGATGTCCAAACAGCACTATCAGATTTTAGAAACCCATCGGCGTTTTTTGCTTTGTTGAGCGGATTGACGATTGCCGGGTACAGTCTTTGGGATAAAAACGCGCTGAACTACCTGGCACCCTTTACATATTTCTACGCCTACAATACCGTTGTTGGGATGCTGTACTGTATTTTCGTCTGGGCGCGCTATCCCCGCAGGGATATCCGCCGGGAATGGATAGTGAACAAGAAACCGATTGTGCAGGTGGGGTTTTTGAATACCTTCACCTATACATTGGTGCTCTTTTCATTGAGCATCAGCAAGGCTAGTTATGTCGTGGCTTTGCGGCAGTTGAGTATTGCCGTAGGAGCCATTTTGGGGTGGAAACTGTTGGGAGAATTATTCCCTTTGTCCAAGTGGGCGGGGATTGGGCTGTTGCTGGTTGGATGCGCACTGGTTTATCTGGCAAAGTGAATTACTCCTGTTACGCAGTACCCGGCGCGGAGAGATTAGTTGATTAACATCCGTGAATCGTATCTGCTCAGGCTAAGAAAGAAGGTTTCCCGGCTGAATAGTTACCGTGAATCAAAAAACCCCGACTTGCGGGGTTTCTTCACGATACGATTGGAGAAAAGGGAGCTAGTAGAGGAAGTTATCCGGTTTTCTGGGGGGAAGTTCGATGGTTTCTTCCTCTGCAATTTTTGCTTGCTCTTGCGCAGAGTAGGGCATCCCTATACGAAGTTTTTCGCCACACCAGGGACAGTTTTTGAATGCTGCACCCTCATACCGGGCGTCTTGTGCCCAGGCGACAGTAAAGGTGTTTTGTAATTTTGGCCAGCTTCGAAGCCATTCTTTGCAATTGCAAGCGTACATGTGGGGTGCTCCTTTCATCTCTCGGTTTGTTTCCTTTCACATTATACAACGGAGGATAAGAAAAAAGGATTCAAATTCGTGCAAATTTCCCCCGCTGAAATAACAGACAGGTCGTTTTGTCGGATAGTAATCATCGTTTCAGACATCGGAAGTCTCCAGAGGGATTTTATCGGATTTCGTCCCAGTATACTCGATGGTTCAGGTTTGCCACACACCACTGATAATGCCCGTCGGAGCAATCAGGCGCGTAGATGTTTGCGGATAGCAGGCTGTAAATCAGGATATACCGGTAGAGAACCCCCATTATATACACACCATAGGTTTCAGCAGCGAGGGAGAGCAGTCGTTGGCGAATGTTTTGACTGAGTTGATCGTACATGTCAAAGAATACACAGGCCGTTGCCACGTCGAATAAATGATCCCCAAACATCGTGAACAGTCCAAAATCCAACAAGCTGGTGACGTGTAGATCCTCATCCACCAGCAGGTTACCAGGGTAGAAATCGCCGTGAATGACAGAAAGTTTGCCGGTGTACGGTTGGGAAAGGATTTGGTCCAATCGCTTCAGCTTGTCTGACAGGGCAACCACGTCCCGGTTCAGGCAAGGAGTTTCCTCAACCCGTTGGTGGACGTACCGCGCCAGGAAGGTGTGCCAGTCCCCTCGCCCGATCGGGCTGATCCCTTTTTCATCGAAGAGTTTGTATTGGGTGAGAGAGGCGGTGAACGCCACCTGCGAAAACGCGTGGAGCGCTTCGATATACCGTCGAAGCATTCGCTCAAGGGCAGGCGCGTCCACTTCCCGCGAGACCTGTTCCATATTGCGTCCGTAGAGACGTTTTTCAATGGTGTACAAGTTTCCGTCTTCCTGCTCGATTTTTTCGATGAGCGGAAGGGAATAGGGAAGGTCACGCGCGTCGAGATGGTGATAAAAAATTTGGAGCGTTTGAAGATGGGTGAATGGGGTGGCGCGATGATAGATTTTCAGGACATGCATGTCATCCAGAGCATATACCTGGGATTCCATCCCTTTACCGATAAGATGTGCAGATCGTAAAGAATACCGCTGGAGCAAGGACATTTGAGTCAAGTGCCTTAAACGTTGACCGCCAGGGTGAGGGGGGCACCCTGGCGGTCAACATTGGGAATTTTATCATCCATGAGAAAATTGTCAAGGTGTTTTGCGAATTAATTTTCACTCATCAGAATTCACGACGAATACTTGTTCCCCATTTACGGACGCGTCCCACTGCGCCTTCGGGGTGATTGGGAATGTACACGTCCGCGATGGTCATTGCCCACTGGCGGAGGACGGGCTGGCGTTCGGCTTCGGGTTTCAGGACGTGGCGCTTGCCTTCGTAAGCCCGGGCAGCGCGGCGGCGGAGTTCGACGGTAGAGACGCCATGATCGAGGTAGTCAATGACCGCAGTCCGCAGCCCTGCGAGAGCCTCGTCCGTAAACTGCGCGGGGTGTTGGAGGTTGTACGAAGCCACGGTGAGGAAGTGTCCGGCCATGAGTTCAGGGTCCTGAAATTCCCACGCGCCAAGCGCGCCCAGCATTTCCCAGCAGTTCATCCCTTCGACGCGGGGCGCGTCACATTCGGAGCAGGTGTCTTGTTCAGTGTGCATAGCAAATGACTCGCTCCACCAGTGCTTCCAGTGAATAAACTATGTCGCCTTGCGGAGATGCTCAAACTCCCACCGGATTTGGGCGGGCGCGGCGGAGGGGTCGTGGATGGGGAAGTTCGCTGTGAAAGGTGACGGGTGTCAAGCGACGGATCAGAGTATAATCCACTTAATGAACAAGATTGACGTCTCCCTGGAAATCGGGCCGAAACGAACCTTCGCTAGTGCAGTGGACTGGCCAGGCTGGTGCCGGATCGGGCGTGACGAGCAAACGGCGCTGCAAGCCCTCTTGGATTACGGGCCGCGCTATGAACGGATTGTCCGCCCGGCAGCGCGTCGAAACGAAGTTTTGAGGTTTCTAGCACCCGAAGGTTTGTCTGCGTTTGTCGTGGTCGAGCGGGTCGAGGGCAACTCTACCACCGATTTCGGCGCGCCCAACGTCCCTTTGTCCCGCGATGAGATGCCGGTGGACGATGCAGCGCACCAGCGTTTTGAGAACTTGCTGAAGGCCTGCTGGCAGGCGTTCGACGAGGCTGTGAGACATGCAACCGGGAAGGAGCTACGTAAAGGCCCCCGTGGAGGCGGCCGGGACCTCGAAGGGATTGTCCGGCATGTCCTGGGCGGCGATGCGGGATATCTCTCACAGCTTGGCTGGAAATTCAAGAGAGAGAAAACGGACAGCCTGGAAGAGGAATTGCGCCAAACCCGGCAGGCGATCCTGGAGGGCCTGGCTGCGGCGGTTCGCGGGGAGCTGCCTGCACAGGGGCCGCGAGGAGGCGCCCGCTGGAAGCCGCCTACCTTTATCCGCCGCGTGGCCTGGCACGTACTTGATCACGTCTGGGAGATTGAAGCTCGTATCCTGTAATCTTAAAAGGAAATTATCTTGACCACACGGCGTTTCAAATCCATTGTTTCCCAATCTGGTGGAAAAACATTTGTTGTGATCCCGTTCAACCCCAATGACGTATGGGGCGTCAAACAACGCCAGTGCGTTGGACGCCGCGCCGCACGCATCCACAACCGGCTGTTTTTCCAATTGTAAACAACGGCGATCACGATGCTCGCCAGGGCGAAAAACAGAAGATTCCAGGCCCCTTGATAGATTTTCCCTTGAACCAGTCCTGCCTCAAGGCTCGCCCCAAGGGTAAATTCTTCATAAGCCGCTGCCGTATGAAGCAATCCCCAAAGGACATAGAGACCCGATCCGATTTTCGCATAACCCATAGCTCATCTCCTTGACGTTCTCGATACCAGTGGCGAACTGAACACCTGAGGTTCTTTAGGAATCGGCGGGAGGTCTCCAGATTTTGGGGTGTATACCCCACGCACACCCCAAAATCTGGCATTAACCACGGCAAATCCCAAAGAGCCACACCCGATTTAGCAGTAACAATAAGGAGGTGGTTCTATAATAACCGATTTTTGAAGGGAAATTTCAAACGCTGGTAAAATTTAGAGATGAAAGGAGCAAGCGAATGACCCTGATAGATGTTCAACAAGCCCAAAAACAGTTTGCCAAGTTAATCGAGTTGGCAATGAGTGGGGAGGAAGTCATTATCGAAAAAGACAACCACCCCATTGTGAAGTTGACGGCGGTTAAGCGAAGCAAGAAACAACGCAAGTTTGGCAGCGCCAAGGGGATGATTCAGATTGCCGACGATTTTGACGAACCCCTGGAAGATTTCAGCGAGTACATGTAATGCGTCTCTTGGTGGATACACAAAGTTTCCTTTGGTTTTTAGCGGGAGATCAACGATTAAGTAAGGTAGCTCGCCAGACAATCGCAGACCTTGACAATGAAGTTCATGTGAGCATTGCAAGTTTATGGGAAATTGCCATTAAGTACGGGTTGGGAAAGTTGTCATTATCCGAACCTTTTGAAGCCTTAATCCCCAAACAACTGGAAGAAAACGAGTTTGATGTTTTGCATATTCGCCTGGATGACTTAAGCCAGCTTGTCCAGATGCCTCTGCATCATCGTGATCCATTTGATCGCCTGATCATCGCTCAGGCGAAGATTAGAGATATTCCTATCATTACAAACGACCCTATGTTTGACCGTTATAAGGTCAAGATAATTTGATGAATTGTCTTAGCCAGGATATCCTCACCACGCCCCCTCATACGAAAACCGCTGAAACCCAAAAAACAAATTCCGGATCGCCTCCACCGCCCCCAAAATCTGGCGCGCATCCTCCAGCGCCCGGTACTTCAACGCCAAAAGCTCCGGCAGTTTTTCCTGGGATAGTTCTTCGACGCCCGTTTCGATGTACTTCGACAGCACAAATTCCAGGAACTCCTTTTGCTCATTGGTCCATTTTTGCAAAGATTTTCCCTTGCATCAACCCTGGCTCCAGGCTCGCCCCAAGGGTAAATTCTTCATAAGCCGCTCGTGTATGGAGCAACCTCCAGAGGACATAGAGACCCGATCCGATTTTCGCATAACCCATAGCTCATCTCCTTGATCTTCTCGATTACACTGGCGAGTTGAACGCCTGGTTCAGCATAAAAAACCCGCCTCGCCCTCCAAACACGGTCCGGTGTATGTGGGGTTTACTGGCTTTAACCCGATGCTAAGAAATCAAGCGTAAGCTGATTGAAGAGATCGGGCTGGTCAATGTTCGAACAGTGCCCTGCCTGATCAAGGATTTCCAATCGTGAGCCTTGGAGGATTTTATGCATCTCTTCTCCGATAGGAAGAGGAATGGATTTTTCTTCTCTACCCCATACAATCAGTATGGGCAGATTCAGCAAACCCAAAGCTTTTATCTCTTCGATAAGCGTATCAAAGAACTGCTTCCGAGTAATAGAAAGCATCACCTCTGAAGTTCCTTTGATCTTATGAAATCGGGTAGCGTTCTCAAAGTATTCTTCGGTAATAATCTGCTTATTGTGCAGAAAGGCATTTCCCAAAGTTATTCTTCGGATAAACTGGCCGTTGAGACCATACATAAACTCGCCCAACTTCGGCAGATTTGAAATTCTCCCCATAATTGGCAATCCATTTGGCATCCCTGCTGCATTTACCAGGACAATTTTATCTACTCTTTCTCGGTTTGAAACCGTGAAGTTCATGATCGTTCCTCCACCCATCGATTGGCCAATCAGCGATGCTTTTTGGATATCCATTGCATCCATGAATTTGAGCAATTGCCGTGTATACAAGGGATATCCGTATTCTAAAGGTTCACGGGTGCTATAGCCAAATCCCCAGAGATCAATTGCGTATACCTTATACCTTTCAGCGAACACATCGATGCTCTTGTTCCACATATAACTGTCAAAGAAGAAACCATGAAGAAGTACGACAGGATCACCAGCCCCTTTTTCTATATAGTGAGTGGATAAACCATCAAGTTCAATAAAATTCCCGGGCGCATGCTTGGACGCCCATTCCGATAACGGTTGACTGTTCCAGGGGATAAAACCAGACACAATTTGCCTCCTCGGGATGGGTGGTGTTTCACAATATATCAGGCTCCTCCCATTATACAACACATTGGATCATCATCTTCCTTCCCCCGGCCTCCCAATCGCTCCGGTCCCTGTGGCGCCGGAATCATGGCAGCGCGTCACAAGCCATGCTATCCCTGTTCCCGTCCATGCGATGGACATCCCTCTCTAGACTTCGGAAGTCTCCAACATGCTCCGATCCCTTCCGTAACATTCGCTCTCCCCGGTACAACCCGTAGACTTCCGAAGTCTTAACTTAACATCCCAGGTCACCGCCGGGATTGTTTTTTATCTTGATTTTTCCCCCAACTCATTGTAAGCTTAAGACGGAGCAATCTCCCTGCCTGAGTGGGGGACTGCTTCGCCCAAAAGCGGCTCGCAGTGACGTTAAGTCTCTTAGGAGGAGGGCTTTGACGACGAAGCAATCCCCCTGAACAAGCGTGGAGATTGCTTCGCCCAAAAGCGGCTCGCAATGACGTGTTCAAGATGTATTTGCACAAGACAAAATTCATCTTGAACGGATTACACCCTGTCGAAACGAGATGCACTACCGATCTTCCCTTCATTTACTAGGGCTTCCCCTGATTCACATCGCCATTGGTCCTTCAGAAAATGACCCAGGCAATCGGGGCTTTGCGAAAGGCTGGATCGCCATTGGCGATGTTGCGCTTGGCATTCTCCTGGCGATTGGCGGGCTGGCGGCGGGTGGGGTTGCCGTTGGAGGTATTTCCCTGGGCGTCCTCGCGTTAGCCGGATTTTCGTTGGGCGTCTGGTCACTGGGAGGGCTGGCATTAGGGGTTTATGCGCTCGGGGGGGGCGGTGGCTCTGTGGGCAGCAGAGGGGGGATTCACGATTCGATCACGCTAATGGTGTACCCTAATCCTGGCCCTTTGGGATTTGCCGTGGTTAATGCCGACCTCCCCGCCGATTCCTAAAGAACCCTAATCCTCATGCGATACCCGGCGCTGGGATCAGGTGTTGTAGGATATATCGTAACTGCATGGATTAAAGCAGTGTTCCGGTATATCATTGGTTTCACAAAACACGGAAGGAGCAACCATGGCTGAAACGATCCACGATACCCTGAAGAAAATCGCGCTGTTCTCCGAATTACCGGATGACATGATCGCCCAACTTGCCGGAAAGGTTGAAGAACGAAATCTTCCCGCTGGAGAAGTCCTCTTCCATGAAGGGGACGAAGGCGACACCCTGTTCTTTATCCTGAGCGGCGGCGTCGAAATTTACCACGCCAAGGAAGGCAAAATCCTAGATAGGCTCAATGCGGGAGATTATTTCGGAGAAATGGCCCTGGTGGAAGAAAAACCTCGTTCCGCCTCCGCCCGCACCAGCCAGGAGACCTCCCTCCTCCGCCTGTGTCGCCCGGATTTCAAGGAACTGCTTAAAAAAAACCCTGGCCTGGCGATGAAAATGGCCAACGTGATTTCCTCCCGCTTACGGGCTTTCATGAGCATGGATCAACCCGAGACTGCCGCCCAGCAGGAAAGCACCATCAAGGTCTTCATCTCCTACTCCCGCCGGGATAAAGAATTCGTCCAGAAATTTCATAACGCCCTCAGTGCGGTCGGCATCAACACCTGGGTGGACTGGGAAAACATCCCCCTCACGGCGGATTGGTGGAACGAGATTCGCCTGGGAATTGAAAACGCCGACGCCTTCGCCTTTGTCATCAGTCCAGATTCACTCAATTCCGATGTGTGCGCGCGGGAAGTGCAAACCGCCGTGGACAATCACAAACGCCTGATTCCGATCTTACACAAGGAACCACAAAAAGGCGATCCCATGCACGAGAAAGTCTCCTCCCACAACTGGGTCTATATGCGGAACGATACGGAGCTAGAGACCAATCTCCCGCAGATGCTTGAAATCGTCCACACCGACCTGGACCATGTGCGCACCCACACCCGCTTGCAGGAACGGGCTTTGGAGTGGGAGCGCGCCCAGAAAAATGCCAGTTTCCTCCTGCAAGGGGACGAATTGCAGAACGCCGAACGCTGGCTGGAAGGAGCAGGCAGCAAGAAACCCCAAGCCACCCCCTTACATATTGAATTTATCCAGGCCAGCCGGCGCGCCTCGAACCGGCGGCAGCGCATGATCCTGACTGCCTCATTTGTAGGGCTTGGCGTTGCGGTCGTGTTGGCCATTGTCTCCTTTGCGTTCTTTTTGCGAGCCAGGAGTGCTGAGGCGGTTGCAGACAAGGAACGAAACATCGCTTTGACAGCCCAAGTCGATGCAGAAGTCAATTATTCGATTGCCGCAACCGCTCAGGTGGACGCGGATAACGGGCGGAGAATTGCCGAAGAACAGGCTTCCATTGCCGCAACGGCCCAGGCCAATGCGGAAGAACAATATACAATTGCCGTAACTGCCCAGGCCGAGGCGGAGGAGCAGCGTGCTGAAGCTGTCATCCAGGCGCAGAATGCCCAGGCGGGTGAGCTTGCTGCCAGCGGGTTCGCGCTGCTGGATACCAACCCGCCCCTGGCTGCCCTGCTCGCGCTCGAATCGGACCGGCTTGCCCTCAACAACAAGACCGCTCAAGATGTCCTGGGTCTTTTACCCGCTTTCTATCCGCCACTGGTAGACACATTCGTTGATCCGGCTCATTATGTAGCGAAACTCGCCTGGTCCCCTTCTGGACAGCTGGCTTCGGCCTCTGGAGATAATTCCATCCTCCTCTGGAACTTAGATACCCACGAACCGGACAAAATCATGTCCGGGCACGAAGCTTCCGTGACGGCCATGGCATGGAGCGAAGATGGGCAACTGGCAACCGGTTCGGACGACGGTACAATCATTCTATGGGATTTACAAGCGGGCGAACCCGAAATCGTTCTGCCAGCCCTACAGGGAGGAATTACTGGACTGGCATGGAGCCTTCGCGGACGCCTGGCCTCCTCTTCCGGGGATGGCTCCGTGGTGGTCTGGGATTTAGCCAACCAGCGAGAGGAAGCTATTCTTTATTATGATTCAAGCGTTAATTGCGTGGCCTGGAGTCCGTTTGGGCAACTCGCTTCAGGGGCAGCGGATGGATCAGTCGCCATCTGGAACATACAAAATGAGTCTGTAGATGTGGTCTACAACGATCACCAGGCGGGAGTTCTTACCATTGCCTGGAGTCCGGACGGCGCCCTGGCCTCCGGCTCGAGAGATAGTACGATAGCGGTGAGAAATCCTTTCGGCACCTTCCAATCCCCTCTGCGCGGGCATACCGATTACGTCAATGTAGTGGATTGGAACGATGAGGGGCAGCTTGCCTCCGCCTCGTGGGACAGCACAGTCATCCTGTGGGATGTAGACAAAGCTGAGCCGCAACAAATTCTGCACGGGCATACGGGATCCGTGGACGCGCTGGACTGGGGTCCCAATGGCAAACTGGCTTCCGGCGGCGATTTCCTTTTTGTCTGGGATTTGGCGCAGGATGCTCCCATCACCGCCTATCCTGGCCACCTGGATTGGATCGATACAGTAGGCTGGACACCAGATGGGCAACTGGTGTCTAGCAGCTTTGACGGAACTTACAGCTTTTGGGATGGTGAAACGCAATCCATCACAGAACAGGGCTTCAGTTGGGGGGATGGATTGGACGTGTCGTCCAATAATCAGATATTGGCTGGCGGGTATCTCCTGGACCGCAATACCGGGGAGGCGTTCTACCTGGCAGGATATGATCTAACTTTCTCCCCAGATGAAAACTTTGCTGCCGGAAATACCGACGAATTTACAAACGCATTCGCGGTTTGGGATTTGGTGCAACTTTTTGAGGCGGGTGAAGTGGTAAGCAGGACATTTTTTGTAGATGAGGGGATCAACATTCTTGCTGTAGCCTGGAGTCCGGATGGAAATTCTATCGCAACCGCACAGGATGATGGCTCCATCGTTTTGTGGGATTTGGACACCGGAGAGGCTTCTACCACCCTCTCCGAACATGAAGGGGCCGTGAATGACCTCGCCTGGAACGAGGATGGCCGTCTTGCTTCTGCGGGAGATGATCAGACCATCATCATCTGGAATGGGGAACCATTCGAAAAAGTGAAAACCCTGTCTGGTTTCCACGAATCCAGGGTAACCACGATTGCGTGGGGACCTGATGGGGAGTTGGCTTCCGCAGATGGAACCGGGCGCATCGCAATCTGGGACGTAGAACAGGAAAAACCCACAGCCATTGTCCGGGCACCCTATCGAGCCGAAGTCAGAAGTGTGGCCTGGAGTCCGGATGGCACGAAACTGGCCTTTGGCGGAAGCAGCTACAACCTGTACGTCTACAACACACAATATGCACAAGCGCCTTGCGCCTGGCTCGCACGCAACATGACTGAAGCAGAATGGGACACGTACTACCCCGAGGAACGCTATCATCAAACGTGCTCGGAACTGCCTTCTGGATTCTCTATCCTCAGTGAAGGGGTGGCTGCGGCAAACGATGGCAACCTCGAAACGGCAATCGAGCTTTTTGGGCAGGCCGAAGCGCAAGGCCTGTCCATTTCGGCGAGCGACTGGAACTTGTTATGCTGGTTTGGAGGCATTCATAACCAGGCAGAGTCGGTGTTTTTCGCCTGTGAGAATGCAGTCGCCCTCGAACCGGATAATGGGGACATCCTCGACAGCCGCGGCCTGGCGCGCGCCTTGCTGGGCGATTTTGAGGGCGCGATTGAGGATTTTGAAGCCTTTGTTGCCTATGCCCAGGAGGCCGGTTTCCCCGAGGAGGCGATTGCCATGCGCGAGGCATGGATCGAGGCCCTGAAAGCTGGAAACAACCCCTTCGACGAGGCGATGCTTGCCTTACTTCGAGGCGAATAAACAAGCACGAAAAATCTGGTGGTCACGTTTAGATAAGTAACCAATCCGATTCTCCAAATTGGCAAGAAATATCATATTTCGCAAGTCGCTTCTCGCTACAATGCAGCATGAAGTGAAGATTTCACTTTTCAAAAAACATTGTTGAGGAGAACAACCCATGAACACCAAACGACTTGCTTTCATTTTATCTGCCATCTTTTTGGCGCTTGCCGCCTTCTGGATAGCCGCGTGCACCACAGCCCCCCAGGCAACCCTGGCGCCCACCACACCGCCAACCGCCGCTGCCACCGCGATTCCCTCGGAGGTTCCCACTGCCGTTCCTACCTCTGCGCCGCCTGATCCCATCACAGTTGTGCAAAGCTTTTTCGATGCGTTGGCCGCCAAAGATCTGGATGCCGCCGCTGCCCTGCTCGCCGACGATGTGCGCTGGCGTGGGACACCCTATTTGACGGGCAAAGCCAGTGTCCTGGCTTATCTTCAAGGAGACATCGACAGCGGCGTCACCACCGAAATCATTGACCTGAGAGTGACGAAAGGCCGGGTCACCTATTCCTGGTCTGCCTTCCGAAACGACACCTTTCTGGCCGGTGGTGAAGACACGATGGTCGTCGAGAACGGCCAGATCGCAGCCATCGAAAGTTATGCTGCGCTTGGTTCAGACACCCGACCGGAAATTCCCGAAGTCTCCTTCACCGCCTCCGATAGCGCGTTCGGCGGGCCGGATGAGATCAAAGGCGGGTGGGTAAACCTAACGCTCACTAACGAAGGCCAGGAACCCCATCACATTCAACTGGTCAAACTGGAAGAAGGCAAAACATTAGCAGAATTAAACGACGCGTTGACCGCAAACCCGGAAGTTTTCCCAGCCTGGGCTATTCCATACGGCGGGCCAAACGCCCCCGATCCTGGCGGCGCCACCTCCGCCATCCTTTACCTCGACGCGGGCAGTTACGCGATGATAGATGTCATCCCCAACGCGGAGGGCGTCTTTCACTTCCAACTCGGCCTGTCGAAGGGGTTGACGGTCACTGAACACACCGGTATTATGCCAGGTGAACCCAAGCCAGAGCTCACGGTGATTTTGTCCGATTTCAACTTTGGCATAGATGGGTCACCCGCCGCCGGAGAGCAGACGATTCGGATCCGCAATGCAGGCAACCAGGTGCACGAAATTTTCCTCGTCAAACTTGAGGAAGGCAAAACGGCGAACGACTATCTCAACACGCCTCCTGGAGAAATTCCCCCTGCTGTCTCACTGGGCGGTATTACCGGCATCAATCCTGGAGACAGCCAGTATATTCGTCTCAATCTGGAGCCGGGCACATACGCAATGTTCTGTTTCTTTCCGGACCCGGCCTCCCACGCACCTCATTTCGTACTGGGGATGATGTTAGAGTACACAGTTCCATAACGACTTCTGGAACGATTGTCCCGCTAAACGAACGTCACCATGCCCCACCACCCCTACACCCTCGCCCTCCAAACCCTCTTCGAACAACACGCCGACCCTGCCGCTGCCGTGCCGATGGCCGCGTACATGCGCGACCAGTTTGCGTACCTGGGCATCAAAACCCCGCAACGCGCCGCCCTGCTAAAACAATTCTACGCCGAACACGGCCTGCCACTGTTAACCGAACTCGATCCTATCCTGCGCGATTTATGGAGCCTGCCCCAACGCGAATACCAGTATGTCGCCGTGGGCCTGCTTGGAAGGTTCGCCGGAGAACTCCCTCCGGACTTCATCGAAACCATCGAATACCTGATCACCACCAAATCCTGGTGGGACACGGTGGACTCCATTTCTGGTTCGGTCGGGGTGCACTTCCAACGTTACCCGCAAGTCAAAGCCGGGTGGCTGACGAAATGGCGGCAGTCGGACGATTTTTGGCTGCGCAGGGTGACGATCCTGTTCCAATTGGGCTACAAAAAAGACACTGACTTCCCGCTCCTGTGCGAGATCATCCGCGAAAATCTTGGCTCCAAAGAATTTTTCATCAACAAGGCCATCGGCTGGGCGCTCCGGCAGTATTCGCGGGAAGATTCGCAGACCGTGCGGGATTTCGTCGCTGCCACGCCTCTCCACCCCCTCAGCGCGCGGGAAGCCCTCAAATGGCTGGAGAAAAGAAATAAGTAGAATGCCCCGCCAAAACCGCATCACGCCCTTCGGTACCCTGATTGCTACCTCCGCTCGAGGCGCTCTCATGGGCAACCGGGGTTGTTTGCACGATGCTCACGGCCAGATTCGCCGTCTCTACCAGGGCCAGCGGTGGATCATTTGCCTGCTCGAATTCAAAGGGCGGAAACACGGCATCATGACTCCCGGACAGTACACCGAACTCTTCTTCCTTGACGAAGCCACCGCTCTCGCCGCCGGGCACCGTCCCTGCGCGGAGTGCCAACGCGAACGGTTCAACCATTTTCGGGAAACCTGGGCGCGTGCCAACCCCGAACTCTCCCCAAGCGTGCGGCCTGCGGCAACGATCATAGATGCGGTTCTCCATCAGGAAAGAAGTCTCTCCAATCCCCAGGTTCACCAAACTTGCCATTCCATCGCGGAATTGCCCAATGGAACGTTCATCACGAATGATGATCACACGGCCTATCTGATCTGGAACCAAAAACTTCTACGGTGGAGTCCGGCAGGGTACGAACCCGCCCCACAACCAGGTATCCAATTCCCGGCGCGGGTTCTGACTCCCCGTTCGGTAGTCCATACGCTGGCAGCGGGGTATGTGGCTGGGGTGCATACAAAAGTCTAAAGCCATCGCCGGACACCTTCGCCCCCACCGGACAGACCTCAACGTCTACGCCCATCGCCAATCCCCTGGCGACGGAAACGCCCGTGGCGGAACCTGCCCTGACAGAACCTGCGCTCACCGTAGACACGCCCACTGTAGACGCTTCCGCTGATCTCGCCGCGCTCGTCATGGCATCAAGCCAGCCGGAGATCCTCATGACCTCCGTCTCTCCCGATAGGCAATGGCAGACATCGTCCGGTATGACTGTGTTCCGGTATGCGCTCGCTGATCAGACCCAAACTATCCCGGTCGACTCCGACAATCCCGGTTAGGTCTATGCAATGTGGGAAAACGCCGGCCTGCTCCTCATGCTAGAGACGGATGGCTACCAGTGGCATTATGATCTGGATAAGAACGAACTCATCCAACTTACCCCACCTGCGCCTTAGTGGCTAAACGAACATCCCCGGTTGAGGCTGGGGATGTTTTTTCTTCACGGCAAACTCTCACACGCCATCCCGTCCGTATTCCCATCCAGGCGGTGGATGTCACCCATGCCCAGGGCGATGCAGGTATCATAGCAAGCCTGAGCCTCATTGTGGGTGGAGAAGTCCGAACAATTGAGGGTGTTGGCAGCGCAACTGCATGGGGCCGGTTCATTGCCGGGGGTTCCGTTGCCCTCCCCGGCAGGGGTTGGTTCTGCTCCCGGCGGGGTGGGCGACCCGGTCAGGTCGGGCGACCCGGTCAGGTCGGGGGAACCGTCCTGTATTTCTCTGGAATCCCACATCCCTTCCCGGTTGACACGGGCAATATTTTGAGCAGACTCAAAGCTCTCCCGGCAGGCGGTATCGGGCGGGAAAGCACTTGCGATGGCATAACCATCCAACACCATCTGGTAATTGACAAACAGGTCTTCCACCAGCACATAGCGCAGTAACCGGCCAAATGAATCCGTCTCCGAAACATCCTTGACGAGCGTCACCTGCTTCCCAGCGACGAGTTGGATGTTATGGTTCAGAGACAGGCCGCCAAAATCCTGGTTTGGTTCAGGCGAATCTACGCCGACGTACCGCACACGTACCGTCACCCCATCCATGAGCACATCAATCGTATCGCCGTCCACCACCCGGCTCACGACGCCAACCTGGCGAAGCGCCGTAGAAGGAAGGCACGTCAATTCTTCTGGGATGGGCGCCTCAACTGTAGCAGGGGTGGTCGTGGGAAAGCTTTCGCGGAGCATGTTTTGAACTGCCCAGATGCTCAACGTGCCCTGGAAAAGGATCAAACCCAAGATAAACACGTGGATCATCCCGGCGCTTATCCAATTCGCGGCCCTACGGACGCCCACCGCGCTCCCCCAAACCAGCGCAAAATAGCGGTTGAAGGTAATGGAGTGATACGAGATGACCAGGTTTTCCAGGTTATTTTTCCTTTCCTCTAAGCCGCGCATGGCGCTTCTGGCCGCGGACAGGGAGTCCCGCTTGCGCTCGCGTAGTTGGGAAGATCCCTCGCGAATCTCAAACAAATCTTTTTCTAGGGTTGCCTTGGCAATGATTTCTTCCTGATCCAATTCGGCGATTTGAGCCTGGTATTCTTGTGTGATCAGTTCAATTTCATTCGGGGGCAGTTCTGTGGGCTGGGAGTCCTGGTATTTTTCTTCGAGTTCTTTACGCCAGGCCAGCAGAGCTTCGATTTGGAGTCGTGCCAGCCCTGATTGTTCCAGCCACTCCTCGATCGCGTCATTGGCAGTGACGATCTGTTTTTCCGCCAGCGTTTGCAGCCACGTCTGGTCAATGCCCGGAATATTCGCCTCGGCTAGGATTTCCGTCTCCAACCTTTGGCGAAGATGGGTTGCCTGAGCCTGCCGTAACCCGGTCTGGATGGTTTGCCGGTATACGATCTCTGCCTGGGAGCGTTGGTCGGCAATTCTGTTCATCTGTTGGTGATATTGGCCGTTTCGAGTGGCAAGCTGGGTGGCTTCGCTGACCTCCACACGCTCACGTTCTGTTTCCATGCGCTCCAGCTTGGCTTTCGCCTGTTCAATCTTCTGCGAATGTTCCGAAAGCTGCCGGATCACCTGTTCTTTTTCCTCTACCTCGGGTTGGGCGGAATAACGCAGCCACAAATAACTTCCCACCCCAATCAGCCCTCCCAACATCAACAACAAGCCAACGAACACGAACCATTGCAGGACCTCGTAATTAGGGTACAGCACAATCACCGTACTCGTACCAACGGTGATGGCTTCCAACAAAATCGCTAACAGGGTGACTCTGCGTTCGGTAGAAAAATCGCTCTGGAAATTCTTCGTCAAGTGGTTCTCTATCATTCAACGGCCCAAAGGGATTGGACTCAACGAGAGGGGAAAGTGCTAAAATCCCACCTCCCTTCCTGATTATACTTCACTTGCTAGAGATTCATTCTCTTATCATTTTCCGGCTCTTTGGGATTTGCCGTGGTTAATGGCGACCTCCCCGCCGATTCCTAAAGAACCATCATTTTCCTACTTTTTGCCCGACAATGGAGCGGTATATTATGAATCCCAGTGGATTTTGTTTTTCTTTGCGGTAAACTTTCCATATGTCCAAACAAAAATACTACGTCGTGTGGAAAGGCCGCCAGCCAGGTGTGTACGCCTCCTGGGACGCCTGCAAAGCGCAGGTAGAGGGCTTCCAAAACGCGAAGTACAAGTCTTTCCCCACCCGAGCCGAAGCGGAGCATGCCTACCAGGGTACCGACGCCGATTACATAGGCGGAGCCTCCGCCCTCCCGCGCCAACTTACCCCGGACATCCTCCGAACGTTTGGAATCACCCGTCCCGACGCCATCGCGGTGGATGCCGCGTGCAGTGGCAGCCCTGGCCCGCTCGAATATCGGGGCGTCCATCTGTTCAGCGGAAAGACGGTCTTCCATCAAGGTCCCTTTGCAGACGGTACAAACAACGTCGGCGAATTCCTGGCGATTGTCCATGCCCTGGCGCGGTTCCAGCAACAAGAGAGTGATGCCCCGATCTACACCGACTCGGAAAACGCTCTTCTCTGGGTTAAAGTCAAACGCTGCCGGACAAAACTTCAACGGACCACCCGCAATACCGAATTGTTCGACCTGATTGCCCGCGCCGAGAGCTGGCTGGCAGAAAACACTTATCTAAACCCACTCCTCAAATGGAAGACGAATAAATGGGGTGAAATCCCCGCCGACTTTGGACGGAAATAAGTGGATTCTATGAAGACTTCCGAAGTTTTGTGATTAGATCGTCCGGTATACCGGTTTTTCAAACCTCGGAAGTCTGCTCTCGTTTTCATGCTTTGCAGAAGTGGATGAGAAAAATATTAGCTTATGTAAATACTTCTTGACAAATTTTTCTTGCTGAATAGAATTCAACCTTATGAGAACTGTAGTCAAGCAGCAAACCTGCATGTGTCCGAGACGGGGCCAATAGCCATCGTCTCGTCAGTTCGGCACGTTCTCTACGCATTTTAGTCAATTCAAAACGGTCACCTGATACGAGAAGGTGGTGAAAGCCCCGAAGCATATGCCCGGCGCTTTCACCACTTTTTTGTGTCTGGTGGCCGTTTTTATTTAGGATTTCCGAGATTCGGAATTCCACCGGAGGTTGAGCATGGTTATTAGATGCATCTGTCTTTCGCGGAGACGGCAAGATCGTTTTTCAATCGCCGTTTCCGCGCCCCATCAAATACCCATATAAATTCCTTCGCTATGAGCCTTGCTCATTCAATCCTTACCTGTTCACAAAATTTAATAGTAACTGCTCAGGCTAAGTTAGAGAAACCTCCGAAAAAATGGTGTATGTGGGGTGTATACCCCACATACACCATTTTTTCGAGGCATTTCCACTCAAGGTTGAGTAATTACATCTAATGGAGAAAACATCATGAGTAAAAATGGTTATGCACATCCCGAAGTCCTGGTCAGCACCGGCTGGGCTGCAAAAAATCTAATTACCCCCAACGTTCGTTTTGTGGAAGTTGACGTGGATACGACGGCTTACGACAGTGGGCATATCCCTGGTGCGGTGGGCTGGAACTGGCAAACCCAAACCCAGGACCCCGTTCGCCGCGACATTCCTGATAAGACTGCCTTTGAGCAGTTGTTGTCCCAATCCGGTATCGCAAACGACACCACCGTGATCCTTTACGGAGATAACAACAACTGGTTTGCCACCTACGCCTTTTGGCTGCTGAAAATTTACGGGCACAAAGATGTGCGCATGATTGACGGCGGCCGGAAAAAGTGGCTGGATGAAGGCCGCGAACTCGTTACCGCTGTCTCGACAGTTCCGGCAACGATCTATCAGGCTGCTGAACCGAATTTCAATATCCGTACGAGTCGAGATTACATCCTGGCCGGGTTGAACGACCTCGGACGGGGACTTGTGGACGTTCGCTCGCCGGGTGAATTCTCCGGGGAACTACTCGCCCCTCCCGGCTTGCCCCAGGAAGGTTCCCAGCGGGGTGGACATATCCCCGGAGCGCAGAATATCGGTTGGGGCAATGCCGTCGCTGAAGATGGCACATTCAAATCATCCGAAGATTTGACACAGATTTATGGTTCCCGAGGCATTACACCCGAAAAGGAGATCATTGCCTACTGCCGTATTGGGGAACGGTCTTCGCACACCTGGTTTGTGTTGCAATACCTGCTCGGGTACGAAAGTGTCCGAAACTACGATGGTTCGTGGACAGAGTGGGGAAGTTCGATTGGCGTGCCGATTGAGCGAGGAAATTAATCAAAAAGTCCCCGGAAAACTCCGGGGACTTTTTGATTAGGGCGATAGAAGGGGCTTGAACCCTCAACATCCACATCCACAGTGTGGCGCTCTGCCGATTGAGCTACTATCGCCATATCGCCGGTCGAGTGTCGGACGTACCCGTCCGCGCCCGCCGCTTTTGCGGGACGTATCGAGACCAGTGGCGAGGGCGGGACTTGAACCCGCAACCTACGGCTTATGAGTCCGGTGCTCTGCCATTGAGCTACCTCGCCAGTTTGGTTTGTAAAGAGCGGCAAAATATTACTCTATGGGACGTTTTTTGTCAACTTTTGAGCAGTTCAACTCATGGCCAGGGGATGGTCACCGGCTCTGAATACCCATGTTTTTCAGCGATGAACAACAACCCTGAGGAGGGTTGGCTACAGTTCTGATCGTCTTGAACTGTGAACTTTTCTTTGTCCGTTTGCTGCGCCATCCAGAAATACACCCCGTTTTGGCAGACGTACAATTCCACCAAATAGCCGCGCCGGTCTTCTACGGGTATGTAATTGGCGGGGTCCCAATCAATCGTGACGATGTTGCCATCCCTGCTGGCTTCAACTCCAGTGGGCGGGTTGACGAAGCCGGATTTCGGGAGCGTGGTCTGGACGACTGGCGCTCGCATTGGATCACCTATCAGGTCAAAGTTCGAGGCAGCGGACCAACAATGGCGGTCGAGATTGTCTGGCTGGACCCACAACCATGTTCCGGCGAAGTTACGCCCGTCAATCAAGACGTGGTCATCCTGGTTGAGTTGGTGAGAAAACAGGTATGCTGTCCCTGGTCCGTACCGGCAAAACGCCTGGGCGACGTTGACGATACCCTGGGGAACATCCGGAGTGGGCATTAGCGTTTCCGTAGGGGTGGGAGGCTCTGTTGGGGTTAAGGTAACTGTTGGGAGAAGAGTTTCGGTTGAGGTGGGAGTTGGGGTAAGGGTTTCGGTGGGAGAAGCGGTGAATGTTGGGGCAGGTAAAGGAGTAGGCGTGTCTGTTTCCTCTGGAGGAAGGGTCGGGGGAGAAGTAGGATTAAGGGCAGGTATGGGAGCAAAAGGGCCAGCGCAAACGATGCCTGTCAAGGCAACCATTGCGAGTGGAAACAAAAGTAGGGAAAATGGTTTTAAATCCCGTTTCATAACCAACGTGTTGTTAGAGAATTTGTCCGCAGAAAGTACAAATGGGCATTAGAAATCCCCGTCAAATTCCTCGGCATACCCGGTCATCTCCACATATCCATTACCGGTGATGGGTTGGTTGCTATGCGTGCCTGTGATGCGGACTGCGCCCTCCCAGTACACGACTGATACTTGCAGTTCCTGATCGGCCAGCCAGGGTTCGATGTCGAGCGTAAGATTCTCGGAAGGGATACTGACTCGCCATTTGGAAGGATACTCAGCATCGGAATGCGGGCTGCGCCAGGTGTCCTGGACGGTGATGGTGAAATCGTCTTTAGTGAGTTGGCGTGTGGAGCCATCCGGGTAAATGACTGTGCCACTGGAGAAGGGATCAATACTGCCATCGTCCCGCCGGAGTTGGAAGAACATCAACTCGGTCCGGTCGGAGAGTTGGACGGAAAACCAGTCCCACCCGATTTGTCCGTCGCTGAGCGCACTCGTGCTGTATTCGTGATCCATCCAGGCCAGGCCGGAAACGTCAAATCGCCCGCGTTCGGTTTGGATGCTGCCAACCGCATCAAGCCGCGTTTGGCTGATGTAATAGGAAGCGTTGCCGGGTTCGGGGCCTTTTTGACTGTAGCCTTGATCACCTTGGAGGATGTTTCCTTTGACGTTGGTCAGTGTAAGATCGAGCTGGATGTCACCCTGCCTGGCGAACAGGTGAAAGGTGTCTGTCCCTGTTTCTTCAACAGCCCAGTTTTCAAGCCACACCCGGTAAGGGACGGCTTGCGCACCTGCAAGATTCGCCGCTCCGCGGGAATAACGTTCAAAGTTGTAATATTGTTTCCCAGTGGCGTCGGTAAGGGCGAAGTGGGCGAGGTAGACCTGGTCCGTTGCCCAGGCCGATTTCCGTGCTTCTACACGTTCGTTCGCGGGGACGAGGGCGCGGCGAAAGATAGTCAGTTGGAAGCCGAAGTGCTGCCCGTCAGGGGTATCGAGGTTGCCAGTGTAATACCACCACTCGGTCAGGTAGTCAGGGTGCGGGCCTTGATCAGTGGGGAAGGTAAGGGGGGCCGGAGCTTCCGCCCGCGTAAAGCCAGAGGTGTCCCCAGGAGTGGGGGCCAGGAGCGTGGATTGGAGGAGCGGTTCGTCCGTTTTCAGGGTGTTGAAAACTACGAGAATAACGATGATTACGAGGAAAAAGAGGCTGAGTTTTTTCATAGGGTTTGGGGATCATATCCAAAGTAGGGGATAAAATCAACTCTTGTAAGATATAATTTCACAATTCGCTATTCCCCTGGTTTTTAATTATGAAGCTCCTCCACTTTGCTGACGCCCACATAGACATGGCCAATTATGGTCGCCACGATTCCGAAACCGGCCTTCCTGTCCGCGTGATGGATTTTCTCAAATCTCTTGACACCATTGTAGACGCCGCGATAGACGAAAAAGTTGACCTTGTCCTGTTCGCTGGGGATGCGTACAAAGACCGGTCTCCCGCCCCTACCTTTCAACGGGAGTGGGGCCGCCGGATCATGCGCCTGTCCCGCGCGGGGATTCCCACGCTGCTCCTGGTGGGTAATCACGACCTGTCCCCCGCGTTAGGCCGCGCCCACGCGCTCGACTCCTTCAGCACCCTGGAAGTCCCCAATGTCCGTGTCCTGGACAAACCTCAATTCCTCAGGCCAGATGATTTGTGGGGCCTCCCGCTACAAATTATTGCCTTGCCCTGGGTCTCCCGTTCTGGGATGATGGCAACGCTGGACATCCAAGTTGACACACCTTCCGACATTTACACCCAACTGGAAGATAAATTAGTAGAGCTCGTCAATCTCTGGTTGGAGAAGACTGACCCTGCCCTGCCTACCGTACTCACCGCGCACGCGTCTGTTCAGGGGGCAAAGTTTGGAGGAGAGCGGGCCGTCCTGCTTGGAAACGACCTTGTCCTATCCGGCTCACTGGTTAAAGACTCTCGGCTGGATTACGTCGCGCTCGGCCACATCCACAAACCGCAAGACCTTAACGAAGGCAGCCAGCCTCCGGTTATCTATCCCGGTTCCATAGAGCGTGTGGACTTCGGTGAAATCGCAGAGGATAAGTTTTACATCCTTGCTCACCTCGAAAAAGGCCAGGAAACAAAAGTCGAATGGCGGCAGCTCGATCACATTCGCCCATTTCTCGACCGTTACATTAAGATCGAAAGCCAGGAAAATGTCACGGAAACCATTCTTAAAATTCTTCCTTCACGGAAAAAACTCAAAGACGCCATCTTCCGCCTGATTTTAGATTACCCCCGTGATTGGGAACCACTCATTGACGAGGTCGCCCTCCGGGCCCATTGCATAGACTGTTTTGAATTTCATTTCATCAAACGCCCCCAAATGGACACCCGTGTTCGTCTCCCTGATGACCAGGCGATTGGCGCGCTCACCCCGCTTGAACTCCTCGACCTCTACTGGAAATCCACACACGCGGACCCCGCCGAAGTTGAAGAACTACAAAAACTGGTAAAGGAAATCCTCGCACAAAATTGACCACTGAACCCTCTTTATTTGTCTCTCAAACGCCCGCCACCCCAATCGGCCCGGTAAATGTGGCC
>DATDOR010000198.1:0-3200 GCA_035293165.1 Anaerolineales bacterium
CTGCGCCAGGGGATCAAGTGGACGAATGGCGACGACTTCCAGGCTGACGATGTAGTGTTCAACTTCGGCGAATGGTTGAATCCGGATACCGGCTCCTCCATCCTGGGGTTGTGGGAAGGTTTCCTGACCATGAATGGCATCGAGGTCGTGGATGCAAGCACCATCAAGCTGAACCTGGATGGCCCATTGCTCGCCGTACCGGAGAACCTGTTCCACTACCCGGCACAGATCATGCACCCCAGCTTTGATGGCGACATTACCTCCGGCAAGAATCCAAGCACCGGCCCATATACTCTGGAGACCTATGTGGAAGGCGAACGTGCCCGTGTCATCAGCCGCTACGCGAACGGCGACTCCGGCTACTGGCAAATGGGTGAAGACGGCAATCCGCTGCCCTATCTGGACGCTATCGAATGGATTGACCTGGGTGATGACCAGACCGCCCATGTCGCCGCAATCAAAGCCGGTGAGATTGATAACATCTACGACCCCCGTGCAGAGACCTTCCTGGCCCTGCGCGACGATCCGAACATCAACATCATCCCCATTGCCACCGCTGCTTCTCGGGTATTGCGGTTCCGCGTAGACCTGGAGCCCTGGACGGACAATCGAGTCCGCTCGGCCGTCAAGAAACTGCAGGATCGTCAGAAAATCATGGATCAAGCCTACTTTGGGGAGGGTATTCTCGGCCATGACACGCATGCATCCCCGGCTCAACCTGAATTTGCACCGATGGATGTTCCCGCTTTCGATCCTGATGGGGCGAAAGCGCTACTTGCCGAAGCCGGACAGGAGAATCTGGAATTCTCGATTTCGGTCGGCACAGGCTGGACGGAAATCGTCGCTTACGCCGAAACCCTCGCGGAAGATGCCAAGGCAGCGGGTGTGACCATCAACCTGGACACGATGCCCAACGACGCCTACTGGGGCTTGTGGACAGAAACCCCGGTCGGGATTACGACCTGGGCGCACCGTCCGCTGGCGGTCATGGTTCTCCCCCTGGCCTACATCGCCGACTCCACAGGCACCCCCGTCCCCTGGAACGAAAGCCGCTGGGTGGATGAAGAGTTCACCCAACTGCTGCAACAAGCCCAGGGTACGCTAGACGTGGAAGCCCGGCGCGCGATCATGGCCGACATCCAACGCATCCAGAGCGAACGCGGCTCCATCGGCATCGCCTGGTGGGTGAACTTCTGGGCTATCGCAAACCCGGCCTTCCAGGGCATGAAAGCCCACCCGACCCAATACAACCTCTGGCGTGAGGTCTGGTATGATCCCGACAAGGACCCGCACAAGAAGTAACCGCAGTCTCAAACGAAAACCCTGAGTGTTTCAAGGAGTGTGATAGCGTTTGATTTCCTCATGGCGGGACTACACACAAACCCTTAGGGTTCCCCGGGGCAGGTTGCGACTTACGTGGAAACACGCGTGGGGAACAGCCTGCCCCTTTTTTATCTAATGGTAGCTGCTCAGGCTAAAGCAGAGGAAGTTCCAAAAAAAAGGTATGCGTGGGGGCGTACACCCCCACGCATACCTTTTTTTTGGGGTTACATTACAAGGCAGAGTAGTTACACTCAAAAGGAGACGGCCTATGGCGAAATTTCTTTTCCGGCGAATATTCGCGATGATCTTGACCATGTTTTTCGTTTCGATGGTCGTGTTCGCTATCACAGAACTGGCCCCGGGCGATATCGCCGTTAGTACGCTGGGGAACACCATCACCCCCGAACAAGCGGCCTCGTTCAACGCCCAAAACGGGCTGGATCAACCCCCTGTGACCCGCTATATCCGCTGGTTGGTTGGTAGCGATTGGCAGGCAGCAAGGTTGGTCGGACATCCGGTAACACGAATTTTCGACGAAGAAAACGACCGGTATAGTTGGTGGGTCGTAGATGAGGATGGTATATTGTTCCAAAATTACACCCCGGATGGCGAAAACATTATCCGGGTAGAACGCCAACCGAACGGTTCAACAAAGGAAACTCTCGTAAGCGGGGATGTTTGGACGCAAAACGAAGAAGAGGTGCTGGTATTCTGGGGCCTTGATCAGAGCGGTCACGCGGCCATGTGGGTCAAAGGGGATCATCAAACGACCTGGACGTTGACCCACGCGACCTGGACGAGCGTGGCCGGCGCACCCCGGCAGTATATCCCCCTCCAAAAAGGGTTGCTGCGCGGCGACCCAGGCGTTTCCCTCATGACCCGGCGTCCGATTTCCGAATCCCTCATCCGCCGCATTGATACGTTCCCATTTTTAGCTGGCAGACTTTTCAATACCATGGTTCTTGCAGGAATCGCCTTTATTATCGTGATGCCTCTCGCCCTGCTCTTGGGATTGATCGCAGGCCTCAATGAGGGCAAGTTCATTGACCGGTTGTTATCCATTAGCAGTCTTGTCGCGACCGCTACCCCTGAGTTTTCGAGTGGGGTCTTTCTGATCTTGATTTTTGCTATCTGGCTCGAATTGGTTCCAGGAGCATTTGTCCAAACTACGGAAACCGCCATTTTCGATAACCCGAAAATGCTCGTGTTGCCCGTCGCGACGCTCACCCTGGTTGAACTTGGCTATGTTTTGCGGATCACGCGTGCGAGCATGGTCGAAGTCATGCGGACGAACTACATTCGCACGGCGGTCTTGAAAGGCCTCCCGCGCTGGCGCATTGTCTTCAAACATGCCATTCGAAATGCGCTCATGGCCCCGATTACGATCATTATGCTGCATGTCAATTGGTTGATTGGCGGGATCGTCATCGTCGAGAATTTGTTCGGCTTTCCGGGTTTGGGGCAGTTTATCCTGCAAGCTGCGCTATTTCCCGATGTCTTCGGAATCGAAGCCGCAGCGATGATCCTCATCATCATTGCGGTGGGCACACAGTTGGTGGCAGATATTATTTACACATATTTGAATCCCAGGATACGCTATACGTAAAAAAGGCAAACAAATACACAAGCTGATTACGTCATTGCGAGGGGCGGTTTTTGCCCCGAAGCAATCTCCCTCATCGGGCAGGGGATTGCTTCCTCGTCAAAGCCCTCCTCGCAATGACATAAAAACCACGGAGTCTCTATGGCCGTAACTGAAGCCCCTCTCTCTCCCTTAATTTCCCCCGCCCCAACGCGTGGACAAAAAATCAGAGCAAGTCTACGAATTCTTTTTAATTCAAAAATTGCAATCGCTGGACTGATTCTCGTTGCCTTTT
>DATDOR010000199.1:0-4406 GCA_035293165.1 Anaerolineales bacterium
CGAGCAGGAGTGGGCCAAAGGTGACGTCGAGGTACATTTTCAACCCGACGGCTTTGGGGGCGAGGGCGGGCAGGTTAGGAGCATTATCCAGTCCCGCGCCGAGGAAGATGCCGTAGTCACAGCGGGCTTTTTGGGCGGCAACATCGAGGGCGAGTTGGAACGCGGCAGCGTCCGCGAGCGGTGGTTGGGTGTTGGGCATTGCGAGCACAACGGTGACACCCCCCGCGAGGGCGGCGGCGGTGCCGGTGTCGAAGTCTTCTTTATGGGTTGCACCGGGTTCGCGCAGGTGGACGTGGATGTCTATGAGGCCAGGGAGTTTGAGCATGAGACAAAAAAATAGAGCCTTGCGGCTCTATGGTTAGAAAAATAAAACGCCCACAAGAGTGGGAATCTCCGGGGCGTCATGTTTGGCATATTGAAGAATGGCGAACATACTGGGCTGATTTTACAGGAAAGTGGGGAACTGTCAAGTTAAAAATAAGGCGGCTTAAAAATCATCAATATCATCATACCCACCACCTGGCATCCCCATTCCCCCCATACCTGGCATTCCCATCTCACCCATTCCTTCCCCCAAATCCGGCATCTCTTTCTCAATCTCTTCCGGCGACTGGCCTTTCTCCAGCCGTTTCACGACCTCATCAAATTCCGGGCCAAGTTCCTCCCCCATCTCGTTCCCCATCTGGCGCATCAACCTGCCCATCGAGACCGGGTCATTCTCCAGCCCTTCCAGCGCGGCGGGATTGCTGAATGTCGACTCAAGCGACTCCATCCGGCTGTCCTCGGACTTGGCGAAGCGCACCTTGTCAATCAGCCGTTTTAGACTGGCAGACTGGCAGTACGGGCAAAGCACTTCGACACTGCCGTACTCTTGATACGTTAGAAATTTGCGGAACTTTTTACCACAGTTTTGGCAATGGAAACCGTAGCGGGGCATAGACACCTCCAATCATAGAATAGTACGCGGATAAACGCAGAACAATGCGGATTTTGTGGGAATTGTATTCACAACACGTGCGCCCGAATTATAATCACAGCCTCTGGAATCAGCAAATCTCAAATCCGCAAATTGATCATTCGCAATTCATAATTTACTATTTTCTGGAGTCTCCATGCCCCACTACAACCTCGCCCTTCTCGGCTTCGGCAACGTTGGACGTGCCCTCGCCCGACTTTTGCTACGCAAACAAGACGAACTCAAAACCCGGTACGACATCACATTTACCGTCACGGGTATCGCCACCGGCCGGCGCGGGGTCGCCGTTGACCCAAACGGTCTCCCCCTCAAACGCGCCCTGGAAATCGTCGAATCGGGTGGAAACCTTTCCTCGATCCACAATCAGCAATCCACAATCACCAATAATCTGGATTTCATCCGCCGCGCCTCCGCCCACGCCCTCTTCGAAAACACCCCCGTCAGCTACGACGATGGCGAACCGGCCATCACCCACATCCGCGCAGCCCTCGAACTGGGGATACACGCCCTGACCGCCAACAAAGGCCCGGTTGTCCACGCCTACCGCGAACTGACCGCCCTCGCCGCCCAAAACGGCGTCCGCTTCTTCCACGAATCGACCGTCATGGACGGTACGCCGATCTTCTCTCTCTTCCGGGGTACGCTGCCCGCCGCGCAACTCAAATCCTTCCGCGGGATCCTGAACTCTACCACCAATCTGATCCTGGGGCGGATGGAAAATGGCGAATCGTTCGAGGACGCGGTCAAATACGCCCAAAAGATCGGGATTGCCGAAACCGATCCGAGCGGGGACGTGGACGGTTGGGATGCGGCGATCAAAGTCTCCGCCCTGGCGACGGTGCTGATGGACATCCCCCTCAACCCCGGTCAGGTAGACCGCACCGGCATCGGCGGACTGACCTCGGCAGACATCGCCAAAGCGCAAGCAGACGGCAAACGCTGGAAACTCGTCTGCTCCGCGACCCGAACGGGAGATGCCGTCACCGCTCGCGTGGCCCCCGAACTCGTCGGCCCAGAGTCCCCGATGTTTGGCGTCAGCGGCACATCTTCGATTGTGCAGTTTGAAACAGATGTCCTTGGCCTGCTCTCCGTCGTGGAAGATAACCCCGGCCCGGATACAACAGCGTATGGGTTGTTGGCGGATTTTGTGAATGCTGTTAGACAAGAATAGAACGCGGATTTTACTGATTTTTTGGATTTTCGCGGATCTGATAAAAAATCCGCGAAAATCCGCCTAATCCATAGAATCCGCGTTCAATTTTTCCACTAGAAATCGCGCAGCTTCCCGTTCGGCCCAATAGCGGTTAAATCCTTCCATGAAGCCCACATGCCCGCCTTTTTCGGTGACGGCTGGGGTAAGGCAAGGGTTGGAGTGCAGTACATCATAAGGGATGTCAGAAGGATCGAAGAAGGGGTCGTCTTTGGAGCGGATGATCAGGGTGGAGATGCGAATCCCTGCCAGGAATTGCCCACTGCTTGACCGGGCGTAATAGTCGTCGGCGTCGCGGAAGCTGTAAACGGGGGCGACGAAGGCGTTGTCGAATTCGCGCAGGGTACGGGCAGCCATGACGGTGGGCAGGTCCATCAATTTCCGGTATTGTTTGGCTTTGGCTACAGTTTTTCGTTTCAGGCGGCGAAGGAATGTTTGGGTGTAAACCTGGTTGAATCCTTGCGCCATCCGGTCGGAGCCACGCCCGAGGTCGAAGGGGGGTGAGACAGCGGCGGCAACTTTAAGGGGGGTATTTTCACCATTTTCGCCCAGGTATTTGAGGAGCATATTGGCTCCCAGCGAAAAGCCAAAAGCGGCGAGCGGAGTATCGGGGAATTTTACGGCTAGCCATTCAATCACAAAAGCCAGATCGCCTGTTTCACCGCTGTGGTAGGCACGGGGGGTGCGGTTCGGTTCGCCGCTGCACCCGCGATGGTTGAGGGCAACCGCGCGAAGGCCGTGCCCCGCGAGTTGTCGGGTGGATTCGGAGATGTAGCCGCTGTGGGAGCCACCCTCCAGGCCGTGGAGGAGGAGGACGAGGGGGCAGGAACTTTGTTCTTGGGGAAGAACGCCGTTCCAATCCGCGAAGTCCAAATCGAGGAAATCCCCGTCCGGGAGCGTAATCCGTTCGCGGCGCAGCATCACCCCCCGCCCGGTGCGGAGGAAATGAGGAAGAATGGTCTGCACATGAGGGGCGGAGAGGACACGCGGAGGGTGAAAGGGTTGGAGGGTAAAGTTCATAAACCAATAATCCAACGCGCAATGGTGAAGTAGATGAATAATCCCGTTGCATCTACAAGGGTGCTCATGGCCGGGCCGGAAACGACGGTGGGATCAATCTTGAGCCGCGCAGCCAGCAGAGGAAGCAGCGCGCCAAGCACATTTGCCCATAAGATAATGGAAAGGATAGAAAGCGAGACGGCCAAAGCCAGATCTGGGCCAGTATCCCATAATAGTGCGCGCGCATAGGCGACGACCGCCATCCCTATGCCTAACAACAAACCGGTGCGAAGTTCATGCCAGAGGGTATGTAAGGCATCTTTCAGATCCATATCCCCTACTGCCAGGGCGCGGATGATGGTGCTGGTGGTTTGGGAGCCAGCATTCCCCCCTGTGCCAATAAGCAATGGAATGAAGAATGAAAGGGCGACCACAGTCGCAAGTTCTTCCTCGAAGTGGCGCATCACACTGCCAGTCAGACTTTCCGTAACGAACAATAGGAGTAACCAGCCCACGCGTTTGCGAGCAACCGATAAGACAGGCGTGTCCAGATATGGGCGGTCAAGTGGTTCGGCGCCACCGAGGCGTTGAATGTCTTCACTGGCCTCATCTTCGAGGACATCAATGACATCGTCTACAGTAATGACACCGAGCAGGCGGTTCGCTTCGTCCACGACGGGGAGGGCGAGCAAGTCGTAATGCGTCATCACGCGGGCAGCTTCTTCCTGGTCGGCCCCGGCTGCGACAGAGATGATTTTGGTGATCATGATGTCCCTGAGCGGAGTTTGAGGGTCTGCAATGATGAGTTGGCGCAGGTTGACCACGCCGGAGAGAAGACCGTGCGCGTCCACAACGTAGAGATAATACATGGTTTCAGCTTCTGGACTCCACTCACGAATAGCCTGAATGGCCTCAGCGGCGGTCATACGGCGGCGCAAGGCGAGGAAGTCGGAGGTCATCAGGCCGCCTGCGGGTTCGTCGGCGTGGAGCAGGAGCGGGCGGATTTCGTCGGGGTCTTCGAGGCCATCGAGGACGGCACGGGCTTGTTCGGGTTCGAGGTCTCCCAGCAGGTCAGCGGCCTCGTCGGGTTCCATCTCATCTACGATGCGGATGAGGGTTTCGGTGGGGAGTTCGGCGACCAGTTCGGCGACGTATTCGTCGTCGAGTTCTTCAAGGATGTCGGCGGAGTCGGAAGGCGCGAGGTGAGGGAGCAGAGCGAGG
>DATDOR010000200.1:0-8179 GCA_035293165.1 Anaerolineales bacterium
GTTCGGGAATTTCAGCTTCGTTAAGCTGTGCCCCGCCTGGCGCGTCCGGTGGGGTATGCCCGGAAGGGAGTATGGCGGCAATGACGAGTGGGGTCGGGGTCAAAGTGGGCTGAACGAGCGCGGCAGCGACTTCCTGATTCAGGGTGCGCAGTAATCCCAGGCCGTTGAATAACACGAAAACTAAGATGCCTACCGCTGCCAACTCGACAAATAACAACAGCCCATCGGCAATACGCCGGGGAAGGGACGGCCCCAGACGGGGAGGTTCGGCTTCCTCGATCATGGGGCTGGCGCGAAGGCTTTCCAGACCCGTCACTTCCCCTTCGGGGACGAGTGTGACCACCCGCCCGGTCTGACGGAAGCGCGCCAGGCGTTCCTGCCGGGTAGCACGGCTTTTTTCAATCAAGAGACGGCGCAGTTCGCGGACAGACAAATCTTCGGGTTTTCGGTAGCGGGCCATGGGAAAATTATCAGTAGATCGAAATGAAACCGTAGCCTGGGGCCTTGCGCCTGTCGCCCACAAGGGGCTAGACGACTACATGATTGCGATCTACTGATTATACCTGATGTGCTGCCAGAAGGTGAAAAGCCTTGAAATTTGGTAACTGCTCAGGCTAAGGCAGAGTATTCTCCGAATAAAAGGTGTGCGTAGGGGTGTACACCCCGAATAAACGAAGTTTTCCACACCTTTTTTTCGGGCTATTTCCACTCTGGGCCAAGTAGTTACGAAATTTGAATGACACGTATTCAATCCGTTATAATTATAAAGAACGATACACACCATCTGGTAAGAATTAAAGGAGGTTTGCATGGCCTATCGCCTGGAGGCCAACGAAAATGTCTCAACCGGTATCCGCCGTGTCATTCTTGAACGTGTGGATCAGGCCCTGAACGATCTGACCAATCCCGACAAAGATCGGGATAAAGGGGTACATGACGCACGAAAGAATTGCAAACGCATCCGCGCAGCCCTGCGATTAATCCGGGGGGAAATCGGCGATGAACTTTACCGGCAAGAAAATATTCGAATTCGGGATGCGGCCCGTTTGATTGCCTCCGCGCGGGATAGTTGGGTGATGGTGGAGACACTGGATAAACTGGTCGCGGATTTCAACGAACACCTTACACCGAATACGTTTGCGGGTGTTCGACGGACTCTTCTCAAACAATACAAAAAAGTTAAACAGCTTGCCCAGGAGAGCGAAGAAACGATTCCCAAAGTTGTGGAAACGTTGCAGGCTGCCCGACAGGTAGAAAACCTGCCCATCCTCCGGGAGAATTTTTCGGTGTTTCGTGAGGGCCTGCAGCGCAATTATCGCCAGGGCCAAAGGGCTATGATAAATGCCTATGCTCAACCAACCCCGGAGATGTTTCACGAATGGCGCAAGCGAGTCAAATACCTATGGTATCAGATCGAAATTCTTGTCGCCTTATGGCCCAACATGCTGACAAATCTGGCGGAAGAACTGCATACCCTCTCCGAATATTTAGGAGTTGATCACGATCTTGCCGTGCTTCGCCGGACGGTTTTGGATAATCCAGATGGTTTTGTGGAAGAAAAAGAATTGTTGTTATTGGTCACGTTGATCGATCAGAAACGTCTTGCTTTACAAGCAGCTGCCCGTCCCCTGGGGGAACGCATTTATTTTGACCCCCCTCAAATTTTTACGCGCCGCATCAATCGGTATTGGAAGGCCTGGCGGGCAGAAGATGAGCGGCAACAGGTAAAAATTATTCACAAGATTCAAAAAGCCAGCCCACCCTCCATGCATTCTGTAAACGGGTGGCTCACGACCGGGGAAATTGCCTGCCGGTTGGAAATTTCCCCGGCAAAAGTGCGGGAACTGATTCGGGCTGGGAAACTTCCTGCCGAAAAAGTAGGCAATATTTGGATTGTGATGGCTGGAGACGCTTCAATGTTATCATCCCCTGCGGGTCAGGAAACGGACGAGGTCTGGCAGCCTCTACTCGGCACGCGAGAGGCGGCTGACCGTCTCGGAACTTCTCCCGTTGTGGTCAGGAAGTTGATCCACGCGGGCGATCTACTGGCGACAAAAGCCGGGAGAAACTGGGTTATCAAAGAAAGTGATATCCCCCAATCGTTACTTACATGAAAAACGGCGGGCTTTATTCAATTTTTTGGCTCTACCAAGAATCCTGTGAAGAGAAACCGGATTTTTGGGTGTGTGGGGGTGTACACCCCCACACACCCAAAAATCCGGATATTTCACACTAAAAACGGTAGAACCAATTTTATCTACTTCGTTCATGGATCACCTGGCGCAGGCCATTAGGGTCGAGCAAGGTGATTTTCACCCCGTCCACTTGAACCAGATTGCGCGCCCGCAGAAATCCCATCGCTTTATTGACACTTTCGCGGGTTGCCCCTACAACCGTTGCGAGGTCGCTTTGCTTAAGCGGGATGTTAATTTGCATCCCCTTGGCTGTTGGTTTTCCGTGACGATTGGCCAGGTTGAGCAATTCATAAGCCAGCCGCCCCGAAACATCCTGAAAGATAATGGCCTCCACATGTCCGGCTGCTGTAAGCACTCGTTCAGCCAGTAAATGGATTAAAGAACGCGAAAAGGTGAAACAACGTTCAAGCAACACATCCAAATCCGTTTTTGAGATCATCCAAATTACGGATGGAGCCATAGTCACTGCTGAAGCCGAACGCGGTTTCCCATCTAAGATAGAAAGCTCGCCAAAGATCTCCCCAGGCCCAAATGTGTTAAGGGTGTGCTCCTGTCCAGTTAAGCCGACTCCAAAAACACGCACTCCTCCCTCTTCAATAATGTAAAGCATCGCTCCGGGGGTATCCTGATGAAACACCACGACCCCTTGACCATAGGTATGGCGCGTGATACGGTTCGAAACTTCCTCCAGGTCAGACTGGCTCAACTCGACAAAAAGGGGGACGGTTTTAAGAAAAGTAATGGGATCGTGTTGGGAACGTGCAGTTCGCGTGTACAGACTCAAGGTTTTCCTCCGGGAACAGAATAAACAGATTATACGCTATTCTGGATGAGATCAGACATTCGCGCCTCCCACTGGCAAGGACAAACACACCTGCGTCCCCCCACCTTTTCGCTCCTCCAACCGTAATTCCCCTCCCAATTGTGCCGCGCGCTCCTGAACCCCGCGCAGCCCAAACCCGGAGACATCTTCACGCGCTTTCACCCCCTTGCCATTGTCGCTGACCCGCAAAGTTAGAATATCCCCCTGTCGCGAGACTTGTAGCCAGACTTGTTGGGCGTCTGCATGTTTTTGCACATTCGTCAACGCTTCCTGGGCCGTGCGGTAAATCGCCAGCCGGTGCGCGGCGGACATTTCAGGAAAGGATTCGGGGAACATCAGGTGAATGATGATGCCCGTTGCTTCTTCAAACCCGTGCACCAGCCGTTTCAGAGAGGCCTCCAGGGGCAGGTCGGCTTCCAGGGGTTCGCGCAGGGTGGCAACCGTTTGGCGGAGTTCACGCATCGCTTCGCGCACCTGCTCGCGCACCGTTTCCGTCATTTTTTCTGCTTTGGCAGGGTCCTTGGAAATAAGCTTTTGTACCCCCTCGAGTTGTACCGACGCGACCGTGAGCCGGTGACCGATCGTGTCATGCATCTCGCGGGAGAGACGGTTCCGCTCCTCGGCAACAGCGAGTTGTTCCGCTTTAATAGCGAATTCTTGCAACTGGCGGTGAGTAGCCTGAAGTTCTTCCAACAACCTCTGACTTTCAGCACGCGCATTGTTGGCTAGTTGTGTCGCGTTCGCAAAAGTCACGAAGAAGAAGAAGCCACCCAGGTAGATGGGAATTGTAATCACGGCTTCGACAAAGTCTGTCAAGGAAAAAAGCAATATCGCCGTCAGCAGGGTGAAAAACCCAAGCCATAGATACCCTTCCCGGCGGGAAAAACTCATCAATGCCTCGGTACCAAGCACATAAAACAGGATGATGTAAAAATTCAAATTCGGATTGAGAAGTAACAATGCGATGACAAAAGCTGCCTCCACTACCAAATAAATCCGCATGATTTTTGAGTAACAGGCCAGTGGATACAGGTGAAATCCGAGATTGATTAGAAACAGTATCCCCGTCAAAGCGACAACAACCCATCGCGTAGGACTTTCATTTAAGAAAACGATCACAAGTCCTGGCAGGCCAATCGCTAAAATCGTCAGCGAAGCGGCCAGCCGGTACAGGGTGTTCTTGATACGTTCCCAGGTTTGCATGTGTTTATCTTACTCCAAACGAGGTGAAACATAAAACGCAGGTAACTACTCAGCCGGGTAGAGGATTAGCCCTTCCTTCTTAGCCTGAGCAGTTACAAACGCAAATCACGTTCTGCGTTCTATGCTTCATTCATACTTGAACCGCCACACCCCCACCATCAAAAACAGCAAGCCAAACCCAACCAATACCCCCGCTTCGAGCAAGATAGCGTTAAAATCCAGCCCGCGCGTGATGATGTCATGAAACCCGTGCATGGCCCATCCGGTCGGGAGTGCGAGTGCGATTTGTTGCATCCATTGGGGCACGATCTCGATCGGCCACCACGCCCCCCCGAGAGACGCCAGCGCCATGATCGAAATCGTTCCGGCGGCGTTGGCTTGAGCGGGCGTTTTGACCAGCGCGGCCACCATCACCCCCAACGCCGTCCCGGTAAATCCGTAGGCCAGCAGCATCGCTACCAGCGCGGCGGGGTCTTGCCCCCAACTGACGCCAAAGGCAAACTGTCCGGCCAGCACCATGATAGACATCTGCACCAATGCACCGATGAAGATACCTGATAGTTTTCCAGTCAAAATCGTCCCTTTGCCCATCGGCATGACGAGCAAGCGGCGCAGCGTCCCTTCGTCCCGTTCAACGAGCAACGATGCCCCGCCCCCAAAGGTGAAGAACAATGCATACATCACCAACATCCCCGGCGAGGATTGGCTTGCCCCGACCGGGATTTGGGTCTCTTCGAGCCGGGTGACGGTCTCGGATTCTACGGTGATGGGCGCGCCCGCAGCCCATTCGTTTTCGGCGTCTTCAAATGCCTGGTTTTGGTAGGCTGCCAGGGTCTCGGCAACTGCGCCTTCAAGCAAGCCGACCTGGTCGGCAACCCGGATGGAGAGTTCGGCGGCGGCAATCGATCCGGCCAGTTCGGCGGCGGCAGCGTTGACCGCTTCCTGCAAAATCTGGGCGCTGGTGATCTCGTTCGCGTTCTGGCGGAAGTCCAGGGCAACGGCGTCCCCGTTCGAGAGGGCATCCCCAAATCCGGCGGGAATGATGACAGCGGCGATCCCGTCGTCTTCCAGGCTGGCGAGCGCGGTGTCCCGGTCGGCTAACTCCACTTCGACAGTGGAATTCGCTTCCAGCCGGGCGATGAATTTCTGGCTGAGTTTGCTGTGGTCTTCATCCACAACGGCGAGCGGCCAGCTTGTGGGGATATTATCCGGTCCGAACCCGGCTTGCATCGCCTGCCCCAGCACAAAGGTGAAGAGCAATGGCATGAGCAGGGAAAAGATGAGCGTGGTACGGGATGAGTAGGTGGTTTTCAGGTAAAGAAAGGCGATGGTGAGGATGCGGTTTATCATGGGGGCCTCCGGGGGAGGTACACAGGTATACAAGTAGACAGGTAGACAGGGTGGGTACCTGTTTACTTGTGTACTTTGTCTACCTGTCTACTATTTTACAAATCTCCGATTGAACAACACGAGCGACAGGACAAAGAACACAATGGCGAGGCCAAAGAGGACGGCGATGTTGAGCGTGACACCGGAGAGGTTCATCCCGCCCAGGGTCAGGTTGGTGAAACCTTCCATCGCCCAGCGGTTGATGGTCATTTTGCTGATCGGGGTCAGCCACGAGGGAATGCTGCGGTAGTCAATGAAATTGCCGCCCAGGATGGCAGACACGAGGGTGATGGCTGAACCCAACACCCCGGCCTGGGCAACCGTGCGGGCGAAGGAAGCGATAAACGCGCCCAGGCTAGTCGCGGCGGCGACCGTACCCAAAACAAGCAAGGACATCCCGACTGGCTCACTGCCCCAATCCACTTTGAACAACAACCCAGACACGACGACGAGCACGACGAATTGCAGCGTTCCGGTCAGGAATGCGCCACCAATCTTACCGAGGATAATCTCAGCGCGGCCGGTGGGTGTGGTCATCATCCGGTGGAGCGTGCCGTCCCGTTCTTCTTCGAGGATGGACTGTGTGCCATCGAACACGGCGAACATCAGGAAGAAGATCGCCATGCTGGGGACGAAGTAGTTGAGCAGGTTGACATCTTCCGCTTCCCCAACAAGACCGGTCGAAACGGTGATGCGGTCACGCGGGCCTTCAGTTTCGGCAAAGGATTCGGTTTCACCGAATTTGGTGTTTTCTTCGTTCAGGATGTCTTCCAGGTTTTCGAGGTTAGTGAGGATGACGGAGGGTTCGGTTTCCGTGTTCGGGTCGGCGTCTGAGCCAAAGTTGCGGGCGATGCTGAGAGCGATATCCTCCACAATCGGGGCGGAGAGACTGCCGGGAGCGGCGAACACGTCCAGGGTTTCGGCAACTGCTTCCCCGTTCGAGCCGGTCATGACGGCCGCACTAAATTTGTCTGTGACATGAATGATGGCTTGCGCTTCCCCTGCGTCGAGTTTGGCCTGCGCGTCGGCGAGGGTGTTTGCAGTGGTCAGGACGAAGAGTTCTTCAAAATTTTCGGGGGCGAAGGCTTCGGTCACGGCATCGCTGAGCGGTCCGGTATCTTCGTTGACGAACACGACCGGGATCTCGGTGACGTAGTTGAGCAGTTGGTTAACGGCGATGGTGTTGCCGATGATGACGGTGCTGAACCCGCTCGCAATCCGGCTGACGACGCCGCGAATGATGCCAGGGGAAACGGTCGCGGTCGGGTCGGTGAACACGGCGATGGTTGCGGTGCCTCGTTCAGCGTCCTCGCCCATCCCCGCGCGGAGCGTGTCACTGAACGCGGGGGGCAGGTATACAACCCCGCGTACTTCCCCCTGCTCGATCAGGGTTTTGGCGGCGTCTAATCTTGCACTGAGCGCAGGATCATCCGCTGTCGAAGTGTCGGTCATCTCGGTGGCAAGGAAGAGCGGTTTCGCGCCTTCGGCGGTTTCCACTTCGATACGGGTAAGGATCTCAACGAAGCTCTCACCTAAATCGCCTTCGTCAGCGTTGACGAGGACGACGGGGATTTCGTAAATCGGGGAGGTATCTCCCCCCTGCCCGCCGAACGCTGCGCCCATCACGAGGGAGATGAGCAGCGGGGCGGCGATCATGAGCAGGATGGCGTTCCGGTCGCGGAAACGGACGAGAGTGTCTTTGAGGGCGATGGTCCAGGTTTTCATTTCTAAAGTTCTCCGGTTTTTCGGTGTCAGGTGTCAAGTACGAGGTGCGGTGTGCGAAGCGAGTACGTCGCACCTTACACATCGCACATCAGTCGCGCAGCGCACGTCCCGTCAGGTGCAGAAACACAGCTTCTAGATCGGGTTCTTGAATGGCGAGGGATTTGACATGCACACCGGACTGGTTGAGATGGTTGAGAACACCTGGAAGCACGTCGTTGGCTTCGCGGGCCTGGACGACCAGGTAGCCGTTTTCGCCGTAAGCCTTGCTGACTTCGGGGAGTTTTTCCATCGCTTCTGCACATGACTCGATGCTTCGTTCACCCGTGTCTACAGTGAGTTGAACGGTTTCATATTCCCCGACCATTTTGGTCAGTTCGGAAAGGGTGCCCTGGGCGATCAGCTTGCCGTGGTCAATGATGCCGATGCGGTGGGAGAGTTCTTCGGCTTCTTCCATGTAATGGGTGGTGTAGAGGACGGCCATGCCTTGTTGGTTCAGTTCTTTGACGGTGTCGAGGATGCGGCGGCGGCTCTGCGGGTCAATGCCGACGGTGGGTTCGTCCATGAAGATGATTTTGGGTTCGTGGAGCAGGCCAACGGCGATGTTGATGCGGCGTTTCATCCCGCCGGAGAAGGTGCCAACTTTGTCTTTGGCGCGGTCGGCCAGCCCGGCGATTTCGAGAGCAGCATCTACGCGTTCGTTGAGCTTTTTCCCGCCCAGGCCGTACATTTTCCCCCAGAAAACGAGATTTTCGCGGGCGGTGATCGTCGGGTAGAGAGCGATTTCTTGCGGGACAACGCCGATCACTTTTTTGACTTCGTTGACGTTTTTGACGACGGAGTGTCC
>DATDOR010000201.1:0-3941 GCA_035293165.1 Anaerolineales bacterium
CAAAACGCCTGGTCTCCCACGAACGGGCAGATCACCATCGGCTTGGCCGCACGCAACCCCGCCCCGGTTGTACCCGCCCCACCATGATGTACGGCCGCTGCCACTCCAGGGAAAAGCCTGTCGTGCGGTACGGCATCCAGAACATAAATGCCTTCAGGGGCATTGTCTGCGGTTAGCCCGCCCCAGCCGGTTGCTAAGACCGCGCGCTGTCCGGCCAGTTTTAAGGCTTTCAGCACGATTTCCGTCTTGTTCGCCCCGCCATTCATGAACATGCTGCCAAAGCCCACATACACGGGAAGCGGGCCATCTTGCAGGAACTTGACCAGAGAAGGCTGAGGCTGCCAGCCGGGTGGGGCATCCAAAAACCAATAGCCAGTGGCCACCGACGACTCATCCCAATCGGCTGGCCGGGGCAGGACGGCTTCGCTATAGGCATATAACTTCGTGACCGGCTTGCCGTGCAGAATATTTTCGTCTTTTGCGGGCGGCAAACCCAGGACATCTCTGCGCCACTCACGGATCGGGCGGCGATACAGGGCTGGCCCCATTTTGGCAAATAGCTGGTGACTGAGTTTGTTGAAAGGCCCCAGGTTGCGGAAAGGGAAAAACGGACTTGGAAACGCCTGCGTGAGCGATTTGAACTCCGCCAGCGTAGCAATCGTGGCTTCATGCCCGGCGGCTTTCAAGCCCAGCCCCAGTGCGATATAGGGCTGCACATCGCCGCGTGTGCCAATCGTTAAAATGTTGACTCTCATAGTTCAATGCTTTTTCAAAAACCCCATCAAGACCTCATTAAACTCATCTGGCCGCTCCACAGGTGTGGCATGGCGGCTGTCGTCAATCACAACCATTTCGCCTTGCTTCAACCTCTTGAGGTAGCTCGCTTTGGCTTCAACGGGAGTGTAATCCTGGTCTGCTGCAATGACCAATACCGGGCAGGCGATCTTTTCGAGATGCGCGCTGACGCTCCACCCTACGATGGCGCGCAGGGAATCACGATAGGCGCGTGGATCATTCTCCGCCCACCGTTCGATAAAGGTCGTTCGCAGACGCTCTTGTTCTGGTTTTGGAAAGAGCCGCCCGCTCAACACCTCGCCCATCTTCCGCATCCCGACCAATCGGACAATGAGAAATCGCTGCCAGACCTGGAGCCGTTCCTTGAATGTCCTGACGACCATCTCGGGGCCACTGTTGACCACGGCCAGACTCTTTACGATTTCAGGCGCATCCACTGCGAGTTGAAAGCCGACCATCCCCCCCATAGAGATCCCAACCACATGTGCCGGGCCAGTTTCCAACGCTTTGAGTAACGCACTCACGTCTCGCGCAAAGAGCGGAATACTGTATGGCCCAGGGGGTTTATCCGTTTTTCCATGCCCGCGCACATCCACGACAATCACTTGATAGTGCCTGGAAAAGTAACCAATCTGGCTCTCCCAGTCCCGCACACTCGATCCCAGGCCGTGAAGGAACAAAATGGGTTCTCCCTCGCCGGTTATTTCAAAATACATGTCAATGTCGCCAATTTTCTGAGTAGTCATTTTTCTCCTTACTGCTCATTTTCATCATGATTATACGCCCATTTCCCTACCAACCGGTTCCGCGCTTACAGTGAATTTAAGGTAACTGCTCAGGCAAAGGCAGAGGACTCTCCGGACAACAGCAATTCTCATTATGCCAACAAATACCCAGGTGGGGTGGACTTCCAAGCAGATGCTTTCACGCTGATCTTGGTCTAAACAAGTCCACCCCACCTCAGAGAATTGCTGGACCGAAAAAAGGTGGTTGACAAACGGTGATCTTGGTGTAAAATCCCGCAATCATGACCCCGCAAACACACAAACCAACATTCAAGATGCATTGTATGTGTTCGAGATATTGCCATTCGTCAATGTCCTGGCGCGTCGTGTTTTAATTTCCTTATTCCTCTAACCTGAATCACGAAGACCTGATAGGCGAATGGCTTACCCAACCATTCGCCTTTTTTGTTTTTAACGTGGTCTGGCCCTTTGAAGGGCAAATTTCAACAAGGAGAAAGATGATGACAGCTTTCATTTCCACCAACCGATTGGCTCAGATTTTTGAGCGCCCAGAGATAGTCCTTGTGGACATCCGCCCGATCGCGGCTTTCAACGGCTGGCGGTTGCGCGGCGAGCCTCGCGGCGGGCACATTCCAGGAGCGATCCCCTTTCCGCGAAAGTGGATTCACGATCTCAAGGTGTCTGTTTTGAAAGAGCGGCTCGCGGATGCAGGCATTTCAACGGATAAAACCCTCGTCGTCTACGGATATGAGGAGGACGATCCGGCCCCGTTTTTACAAACCCTGCGGAAATCAGGTTTTCAAAACATTTCTTATTACCAACCCGGCTTCCAGGCATGGGCTGCGGATGAAACCTTACCGTTGGATAGGTTGGAGAGGTATGAAAAACTCGTCCACCCCGAATGGATAAACCGCTTGATCAACGGAGAAAACCCTGAAACCTACCCGGGACGCGGATATCTGCTCTTCCACGTCAATTTTGGCGCACGATGGGAATACGCTCACAACCATCTTCCAGGCGCGCGCTATCTCGATACCAACGTGCTTGAGTCGGAAAAAGACTGGAATCGACGTTCGCCCGAAGAACTGGAACGCGCGCTGCTCGACCTCGGCATTACGAGCAATACGACAGTCGTTCTTTACGGCCGGGACTCCCGGCCTACGATGAAAGACCAACATCCCGGACGAAAAGCCGGGCAGATCGCCGCAACACGGGCCGCGATGATTTTGATGTATGCCGGGGTCAAGGACGTCCGTCTCCTGGACGGCGGGTACGATGCCTGGGTATCGGCAGGGTATCCTGTCGAAAAGCAGGCCAATTTCCCTGCCCGCGTGGGTTCATTTGGCGTCCCAATCCCGCAAAATCCCCAGTATATTGTGGACCTTGAGGAAGCGAAGGAAATCCTGGCCGATCCACAAGGCGAGTTGGTGAGCATCCGAAGCTGGCACGAGTTTACCGGCGAGACCAGCGGATACCATTACATTGGGCCGCGGGGCCGGATTGCAGGCGCGGTTTGGGGGAACTGCGGTTCGGACGCCTACCACATGCAGAACTATCGCAACCACGATAACACCATGCGTAACTACCACAAGATCGAAGCGAATTGGTCGGAAGCGGGTATCACCCCGGAGAAAAGGATCGCCTTCTACTGCGGGACCGGATGGCGCGCCAGCGAGACGTTCTTTTACGCCTATCTGATGGGTTGGGAACGGATGGCCGTTTATGATGGCGGGTGGCTGGAGTGGAGCGCTGACCCATCCAATCCCGTCGAGACCGGGGTTCCGGCCTTCGCCCACGAGAAAACCGCCCCATTGGAACGGATTCCCGCGACCCCACTCGTTTCATCCGTTCATTAAGTTTAAGGAATGGTTAAATAAATGCAACTACCCAGCCCAGAATGGAAATGACCCGACCTCTGTCTTAGCCTGAGCAGTTACAAATAAATTAGCGATTAAGGTGACAGTCACTTCAAGCAAACGCAGTTCGATGAACTAACGTTTGCCAGTGACTGTCACCTGGAAACGCTCAGAGACTGGCTGCAAAAGACCCGAGGGGTGTTTCGGGCTTTTCAGGCCCCTGCTTCATCCAGAACCTGATAAAAACCTTTCGGGTCTGGGCCAGGAAAGGTCAGTTGCGCGCCACTGAACGCGACGAACACGTTTTCAACCGTGAAGGAGAAGGATGATCGTGTGCGTGGCGGTCGTGCTTGCCCACGTTGCGGCTGCGGCTGAGGGACTCGACGATGGTGATGTGTTTGCCGGTGAAGGTATGGGCGAGATCGGTTAGGGCTTGAAGGTCATCGGTGCTCGATTTCATTATGGTGTTGAGTTGGTATCAAAGCACGCTATCGGTCAGCCAGTAACCAGATGTCTTTGAGAAGAAATTGTTGGAAATCCTGAA
>DATDOR010000202.1:0-7119 GCA_035293165.1 Anaerolineales bacterium
CTTACGAGCCACTCGTGATTCCTGTCCCTGACCCGCCACGTGTGACGCAATCCATGATCGCAGAGGGAGAAGCCATTTACCAGGAATTGCAATGCTGGAAATGCCACGGACAGGCCGGGCGCGCCGACGGTCCCTCCGCACCAACCCTGACCGATGATTTCGATTACCCCATCCGCGCCGCCGACTTAACCAAGGCCTGGCGTTATAAAGGGGGCAGCGGACTAGTGGACATCTACACACGCTTTTCTACGGGACTGAATGGCTCCCCGATGCCCTCGTTCTACGATGTGTTCGCTGAGGAGGAACGGGAGGCCAAGCTTTGGGCGCTCTCGGCGTACGTCCAATCCCTCCAAGCCAACCGACCCACCGAGGCCAGTGTGGTGACGGCCAGTCGCATTCGCCGCTCACTCCCCACCAGCCCGGATGATCCGGTTTGGGAGCAGGCCAAGCCTGTCTCGTTCTTCCTGACCGGTCAGGTGATCGCTGGCCCGCGCTGGCAAACCCCAGGTGTTGACGCGGTGACCGTCCGGGCGTTGCATAACGACGAAAGCCTGGCTTTGCTGGTTGAATGGAGCGATCCTTTCCATGATACAGAACAAGGCAGCGGTGAGGTCAACATCGGCGCCGCGACCAACATGGGCGCCGATACCTATGTGAACCTCGACCAATTCCTGGGAACTGCCGGTCCATTTCCCGATGCCCTGGCAGTGCAATTTCCCCAAACTTTGAGTGGGGGAACCCAAAAACCGTATTTCTTCTGGGGTCAAGCTGGTAGGCCGGTTAATGTTTGGAAGTGGCAGGCGGACGGACTGGTTGCAGAATATAACGCGGCCGGGTTTCGGGATGGCTTGAAACCCCAGGAAACTGCTGATATTGCAGCCAATGCAACCTGGTCGGATGGACAATACCGTCTCCTATTCACCCGCCCCCTGGCCACTGCCGACCCGAACGATATCCAACTGCTCCCGGGTGAGTTCATTCCAATCTCCTTCCAGGCCTGGGAAGGTTCCAACGGGGAGGCGGGCATGCGGATGTCCCTTTCCTCTTGGTACAGCCTGGTGTTAGAAAAGCCAATTCCGCTCTCCGTCTATTCTTACACCGCGCTCGCTGTCGTTGTGGTTGCTGCCGCCGAATGGGCACTTGTCCGCCGCGCACAGCGGAGTAGGTATAATAGACAAGAATAACAGCCTGGGGATTTCTTCTCTGGGCTAAGTAGTTACGTATAATCCCTTTATCAGGAGATAACTATGAAAAAATATCTATGGATCACGATTGCCTTACTACTTACAATGTGGATGGTTGGCTGCGGCGGTGGGGGGCAGCAGCCGGCTCCTGACGAAGGCGCGGCCGGTGAAGGAGAGGAAGCCGCCGGCTCTGTCGACTCGCCAACGGCAGCCACCATTTCCGGTAAAGTGCTCTTTACCGGTACAGCTCCTGAACTGGACCCCATCCTGATGGATGCCGAACCGGTCTGCCAGGAAAAGCATCCCGATGGAGCTTTTACGGAAACGGTCATCGTCAATTCCGACGGCACGCTGATGAACGTGTTTGTCTACGTCAAAGATGGGTTAGGAGACCTGGCGTTCCCGGCCCCTCAAGAACCGGTCCTCCTCGATCAAACCGGCTGCCAATATGTTCCCCATGTTTTCGGGATGCAGGTTGGACAGGATCTGATCATTCGCAATAGCGACGGAATTCTGCACAATATCCATCCCATGCCCACCACCAACCGGCCTTTCAACCTGGGCCAGCCGGTGGAAATGGACACGACCCGGACATTCGACCAGGTAGAGATGTTCATTACTATCGAATGTGACGTGCATGATTGGATGCTCGGTTATGTCAGCGTCTTGAACCACCCCTATTTCGACACCACTGGTAATGAAGGCTCCTTCACCCTGCCAAACTTACCCCCTGGGACGTATACCATTGCTGCATGGCACGAATTGTACGGCGAGCAGACAATGGAGGTGACCATTGGAGCAAGCGAGGCGATGGAGATCGAGTTTACGTTTGAAGGAGGATGATATGGGCGGACTAATCCCTGGGGCCTCGACTTTTGCCGGCCCGATTGACTCGCTATTCATGGTGGTGCTTATCGTCACCGGAGTAGCTTTTGTACTGGTAGAAGGCATCCTGGTTTACTTCCTGATCCGTTACCGGCGCCGCGATGGTGGAAAAGCCACCTACACGCATGGCGACCGCCGGATCGAATTAACCTGGACAATCATCCCAGGGCTGATGCTCTTTGGGCTGGCATTATACCAATACAATACCTGGATCGATGCGAAGATCTTCATGCCGGGTTCAGACGCACTCGTCGTGGATGTTTCGGCGAACCAATTCGAATGGGAAGCAACCTACCCCGGCGGAGATGGGCTAATGGATACCCCGGACGATATCAAAGCTCCCATCAACATACTCCACTTTCCGGTCAACCGGCCTGTCATCATCCGGTTGACCTCGGTGGACGTGCTCCATAGCTTCTTCATCCCTGCACTGCGAGTCAAGCAAGATGCCGTGCCAGGCAGGACCATTATGTTTTGGTTCGAGGCCACCCAGCAAGGCGAGCACGATTTGGCGTGCGCTGAGTTATGCGGGTTGGGGCACTACCGGATGCGCGGCCAGGTTACCTTGGAATCGCAGGCCGATTTTGACGCCTGGTTGGAAGATTTAGAGGCAAGGAGTCAAGGGAACTGAGCCGTGAAGGAGTTCCCTCATTTCCTTCATTCCCCTCTTTCCCTCGGAGGTGAAAGATGAGTACAGCAACACCCACAGCAGCCACTCACAAAGATTACCGCTACGCGCCGGTGAGTTTTTGGCGGCGATACGTTTTCTCGACGGATCACAAAATCATCGGGGTTCAATTCCTCTTTTCCAGCCTGCTCTTCTTCATCGTCGGTGGGTTGATCGCCTTGCTGATGCGTACACAATTGGCGTGGCCCTGGCAGGAAATCCCCGTCCTGGGACAGTACATTTACGGGAGTACAGGCAACATCCTCTCCCCCGAAGGCTATCCGGCCCTAGTGACCATGCACGGGACGATCATGATCTTCTTCTTCATCATCCCCGTGCTCTCCGGAGCCTTTGGGAACTTTCTCATTCCCCTGATGGTGGGCGCACAGGACATGGCTTTCCCCCGGCTGAACATGCTCTCATACTGGTTCATGGTCCCGGCGTTCCTGGTCATGATATTTGGGTTTTTCGTAGAGGGAGGAACAGCCGCGGCCGGTTGGACATCCTACGTCCCCTTGAGCGCGCTCCCCGACATGGTTCCCGGCTCTGGCATGGGCCAGACCATGTGGATCATCAGCCTGCTGCTCGTCGGGACAGCCTCGACGATGGGCGCGATCAACTACATCACCACCATCGTGATGCTGCGCGCAAAAGGCATGCACATGTTTCGCCTGCCCATGACGATTTGGGCGCTGTTCATTACCGCGATTCTGGTGCTGTTGGCGACTCCTGTGCTGACTTCTGCGCTGCTCCTGCTCCTGTTCGACCGCACCATTGGTACGACCTTCTTCCTGCCGGAGGGAGGTGGCAACCCGTTGATGTGGCAGCACCTGTTTTGGTTCTACTCCCACCCGGCGGTATACATCATGATCCTCCCGGCAATGGGGATGGCCTCAGACATCATTTCCTGCTTCGCTCGCAAACCCCTCTTTGGCTACAAGCCCATGGTGTTTTCCATTATGGCGATCGCGGGGTTGGGCTTCATCGTCTGGGGGCATCACATGTTCCAAAGCGGCATGAACCCGGTGTTGGGTATCACGTTCATGACCTCGACGATGATGATTGCCTTGCCCTCTGCCATCAAGACGTTCAACTGGTTAGGGACTCTCTGGCAAGGGCAGATTCACCTGACTGCGCCGATGCTCAATGCGCTGGCTTTTGTTTCGACCTTCGTGATCGGTGGGTTGAGCGGGGTCTTCGCCGCCGCGACCCCTGTGGATATTTTCTTACACGATACGTATTGGATCGTCGGCCACATTCATTATGTTCTGTTCGGTGGGAGCCTGTTCGGCGTATTTGGGGCTATCCAATACTGGTTCCCCAAAATGTTTGGTCGCATGATGAACGAAACCTGGGGAAAGGTTCATTTCATTCTCACCTTCGTCAGCTTCAACCTGGTCTTTTTCCCCATGTTCATCCTGGGCGCCTACGGCATGCCGCGCCGAATCGCCGATCCCTATAACTACACTTTCCTGTCTAACCTGCAAGGGACGAACCAATTTATGACCATCAGCGCCTACGTGCTGGCCTTGTCTCAAGTGATACTTTTCGTGAACTTCTTCGTCAGCCTGTATCGGGGACGTAAAGCGGCAGACAACCCCTGGCAGGCCAACACGCTGGAATGGACGACAACCTCCCCGCCACCGCTGGAAAACTTCCACGCCCTGCCCGTTGTGTACCGCGGGCCTTACGAGTATAGCTCGCCGGAGGTAGAGGAGGACTGGCTACCACAGAACCGGGAGCTGGTCCCAGCCCCGGCAGATTAGTTCGCCCAAAGGATTCGCTATGACACACACAACTGCCGCTGAACACCATCACACCACCCCGGTTTGGGAAGGCATAAAGACGGTCAAGTTTGCCATCTGGCTCTTCCTTGCCTCGGAAATCATGTTTTTCGCAGGGTTGATCGTCGCCTATATTTCGATCCGTTACAGTGACCCCAATTGGCTGTTAGCTTCGGAGCTGTTGTCGGTTCCCCTCGTGGCCTTGAATACCTTCATTCTGATCTTCAGCAGCGTCACGATGGTTCTGGCTTTCGATTCAGCCGAACAAGGCGATCTGCAGAAATCTCGGTACCTCCTTCTGGCAACGGCTATCCTCGGCATTGTCTTCCTGAGCATCCAGGGATTTGAATGGTCGGATCTGATGCACGAGGGCATCCAGGCATCCACCAATTTGTTTGGCAGCACATTCTACACCCTGACAGGTTTCCACGGCGCTCACGTTGCCATTGGCGTTATTTGGGTCCTGTCGGTCACTGCCAAGGCCTTCCGAGGAGGTTACGCCGAAGACCATCTCGGTATCGAGTTGGCAGGGTTGTATTGGCACTTTGTGGATTTGGTATGGATCATTCTGTTTACAATTATTTACCTGATCTAAGGTATCTGCTCAGCCCAAAGTAGAAAAATAGCGGAGTTCCTCTGCCTTAGCCTGAGCAGTACGCTGGAAGGAGTTATCATAATGGCGAAAGAACATGGAAAACGGCCTTACATCCGGGTGTTTGTGGGCCTGGCCGTCTTAACCGCGATTGAAGTGGCTGTCGCCGGTTTGGCGCTCGACGACGCACTGCGGATTTTTATCCTTTTAGGATTGGCTGCCGTCAAAGCTGCGTTAGTCGCGCTCTTTTATATGCACCTTCGTTACGATCACCGTCTCCTGGCCGTTATTGGAGGCTTTCCGTTTCTTCTTGTGGTGATCATGTTGATCATTCTGATGGCGGATCGTGTGATTAAAAGTTAGGAAAGGAGTAGCCTCATGACCGAATCTATCGCTGTATCTCAACAATCTTCTTCTTCCCGCGCCTGGGAATCCGGCTCATTATATAAAAACGCCGTCATCCCCACCGATAACTCGGAGCTTTGTCACGCGGGAATTGATTGGGGAGTGGAATTTGCCCGTCAATGGGGTACGGTGCTCGTAGGCAACCACGTCTACGCTGCCCGCTTACACGACGACCGCTTCCGGCAGTTGGAAGTCGGCCTGCCGGCCCGTTTCCAAACCGAGAAGGAAATCGCCCGCCAGCGCAACATCCACGACAAGTTGATCGAAACCGGTTTGATTTTGATCTCTGACTCTTTCCTGGATGTGTTGGACAAGCGAGGGGAAGAGAACGATATTAAGATCGAGCGCAAGTTGATGGAGGGAATCCATTTCGAGCAATTGGCGAAGGACATCAACTCCAGCGATTACGATCTGGTGATCATGGGAGCGCATGGGATCGGCCAGGTGAAACGGAGCCTCCTCGGCCAGGTCACCGCCCGCGTGGCGCGTCTGATCACCACTGATCTCCTGATTATGAAAGAAAAAGATCGCAGCCTGCGTGAGGGGAAAATCCTGGTGTGTGTGGATGGATCCGCTTATTGTTTTGTCGCCCTTCGTAAGGCGCTCCGTCTGGCGCAAGATTTTGGCGCCAGTGTACATTGCGTCTCGGCCTTCGACCCCTTCTATCATTACGCGGCTTTCAACAACATCCGCTATGTGCTGTCCTACCAGGCGGGAAAAGTCTTCAAGTTCGAGGAGCAGGAAGAGTTGCACAACAACATTATTGACCGGGGCTTAAAGAAAGTGTGTGAGGCCAACCTGCTGCGGGCGCAAAAGGTCGCCGACGAAATGGATGTGCCCATCACCACGGAGGTATTGGTCGGGAAGCCATTCGCCAAGGTTTCGGATGTGTGTGAGCGGGACGGCGACTACGTCCTGGCAGTTATCGGGCGCTGGGGCGCACACCACGTTGAGGGGGCGGACATGGGATCGAACACCGACAACTTGATGCGCCTGATTCCGTGCAATTTGCTGATCGTAGGGGCAGTGGACGCCCGCCCGTTCGACGTCCCCATGCTGGATGAATATGAGGAGGAACCCCTGGAGTGGGACGACGACGCTCTGCAGTTGATCCTGCGCGCGCCCCCGTTTGCACAGGCCATGGCGAAGGTCTCGGTGGAGGAATATGCCCGCAACGAGGGCTACGACCATATCACCCTTGACCTGCTTTACGGGGCATTGAAAGGCATCCTGCCTCCCTCTGCGAAACACCTGATGGGTATTGAGCACGAAGACCGCAAACTGGCCGAGGCCCGCGCCAAAGCTCGCTCCCCCATCGAGGAATACGTTCCCCACGAGCGCGCTTTCCCCTGGACCGAAGATGCCCTCGAACGGGTGAACAACCGCGTTCCCCCCTTCGTCCGGCCTATGGCGATGCTCGCGATGGAACGCTACGCCCGCGAGAAGCACCTGCCAGAAGTGACCCTGGAAGTGACTATCGAAGTCGCCAAACGGCTGGGTTACGCGGGGGACGGCGGTGTACACGCAGAATTACCTTGGACAGATAATGCGCTGGAAAGGCTGTCGCGTGTGCCGAAATTCGAGCGCGCAATGGTGCGGGAA
>DATDOR010000203.1:0-21001 GCA_035293165.1 Anaerolineales bacterium
CGAAAAAAAGGTGTGCGTGGGGGTGTACACCCCCACGCACACCTTTTTTTCGGGCAGTTTCTACCCCGGGCTGAGTAGTTACGAAAATACTTGCTCGTCAGCAAAAACTTGCTCAATGACATCTTCAATCGGCGGGTCTTCAATCGTCAGATCGGCAACGGGGAGGTCTGTCAGCAGGCGGGCGGCGGTTTGGGTCGTCTCTGCTTTGGGGACACGGAGTACCACCCGGCCTGCTTCCTGCCCGATCACTTCTCCGTAAGTGGTCAGGTCGTTTTGTCGGCCGTTTTCCAGCGTCACGCCGAGTGTTTTGTACGCCGAAAAGCGTTCCACCAGCCTGGCCAGTTCCCCGTCATATAAAATCTTCCCGTGATGGATCACAATCACGCGCTTGCACAGGGCCTGCACATCCGCCATGTAGTGGCTGGTCAGCAGTACGGTCGCGCCATATCGCTGGTTGTAATCGGCTACAAACTTGCGGATACGGCGCTGCATCGTCACATCCAGGCCAATCGTCGGCTCGTCCAGGTACAGCATCTTCGGTTTGTGGAGCAGTGCACCGATGATCTCCATCTTCATGCGCTCGCCCAGCGACAGATTACGTACCGGTTTTTGCACCAGGCCGCCCACTTCCAGGAGGTTAATAAACTCATCTCGTATTTGCTTGAACTCTGGTTCGGAAATACTGTAAATTGCCCGGTTTAACTCAAACGAATCCAGTGCGGGTAAATCCCAGGCCAGTTGATTCCGGTTGCCCATGACGAGCGTGATCTGGCGCAAAAAGTCTGGCTGGCGGCGTTTGGGTTCGAATCCCAAGACCGATAAATCCCCACCGGTCGGGTGAAGCAACCCCGACAACATCTTGAGCGTCGTCGTCTTTCCTGCCCCGTTCGGCCCAAGAAACCCCACAACCTCGCCAGGTTGGATCGTGAACCCAATCTGATCCACTGCTTTGACGATACGGTGCTTCCGCCGGAAAAGACTCACCACCGAAGCCTTCAGGCCGGCTTCGCGTTCGGGAACCTTGTAGTGTTTGCTCAAATTTGAAACAGAGATAACTGGGACAGACAAATGTTCTCCTTTCACACCCCCATCTCCGCCCGGACTGTTTGCAGCAGGTTTTCGGCTTTCAATTCACTCAATGTATAGCACGGGCACTTCAGATGTTCGGCCAGAGATTGTGCCAATCCTTGATCAAACGCCGCATGTTCCATATTGATGACAACACTACGAATCCCTTCTATGGCGATCTGATCGGCAAGCTGGTGGGCTTCCTTTTGCGGGGCGAGTGAACCGCTCATCGAAACGTTCCCAGCCCCATCCGTAAGCAGGATCAGGAGCGGTTCCACATCTGGATGGGTGAAGCTTTCCTGGCGAATCACCTGGTACGCAAGAAACAAGCCCGCCGAAAGCGGAGTCTTGCCCCCAACCGGGATGTCGGCCAGTGCGCGTTTTGCCAGTGGGACAGAATTTGTCGGCGGAAGGACAAGCCGGGCACGATCTTTCTGAAAAACGACCAACCCCACGCGGTCACGCCGTTGGTATGCATCAGTCAGCAACGAGAGGATCGCTCCTTTCGTCGCGGACATCCGCTCGGCAACGGCCATTGACCAGGAAGCATCCACGGCAAACAGCACGAGATTGGCCGTCCTGCGGACCCGTACCTTGCGTTGCAGGTCTTCGGATTGAATGGCAAAGGCCACATCTTCCCGTTGCTCAGCACGTTCCTGTTGGAAAGGGGCAGCAGCGCGAAAAGTGGCATCGAAGGCAAGATCGCTCGTTTTGCCGTGCGCGGGACGGGCCTGGATATAGCGCCCGCGTTTGCGTTCTGTGCGAGTACGCGAACGCCGTCCGGTGTGGCGGCGGGTCATTTTGTCGAGAGGGGTATCGAGTTTGCGGGGAGAGAATGCCTGAGTGGCCTTGACTTTTTCGCCCCCTTCCCACCAGTTCGCGTTGCCAGAATGGAAAACATCCTGCGGGCCGGGTTCAACCGGCCCGCGCTGGGTGCTTTCTTCTCCAGCTTCAGAGTCTAACGCTTTTTTTTTTGACTGCTCTGATCGGCGTGTTCCTGCTCAGTTATCTCCGACGCGCCGTCATCGCCCATGGTCTGGCTTTGCAACTGGGAAATCCGATCTTGCAGTTCTTCCACACCAATTTCGGTTTGGTAGAATGGGCCGCGGCGGATGCGGTGGGGAAGGGCAAGTTCAGCCGCGAGGGCAATGTCGTGGTCAGTGATTTGCAGGCGACCTTCAAAAGCGGCCTGGGCGCGCGCGGCTTTGAGGATGACGAGGTCCGCGCGGTGACCATCCACCTGAAGGGAAGATGTCAGTGCCGCAATGGAGACCATGTCCCGGCGGGTGTACTGGACTTTATCAACGATTTTCCGGGCATCCTCGATTTTTTGTGAAAGATCCAGTTCGTGTGGCAGCCACTTTTCACGGAACTTTTCAGGATCTGTTTCATATTCCAGATTGCGTTCCATGATGAGGACACGGTCGCGCGGGTCTCGGATACCGCGAATTTCGACGGAAAGAGCAAAGCGGTCGAGCAATTGAGGCCGCAAATCGCCTTCTTCAGGGTTCATTGTCCCAATCAAGATGAAGCGGGCAGGGTGTATGAAGGAAATCCCTTCGCGCTCGACGATGTTGACACCCATCGCAGCAGAGTCCAGGAGCAGGTCCACGACATGGTCATCCAGGAGGTTCACTTCGTCAATATACAACAACCCACGATTGGCCGCGGCCAACACCCCCGGCTCAAACCGGCGTTCTCCTTTTTTGATGGCCTGTTCAATATCTAGCGTACCGACAACGCGATCTTCGGTCGCGCTCACCGGCAGGTCAATAAAACGGATGCGATGTTTTCCAATCTTAAGGTCTGCCCCTGCAGCTTTTTTTTCTTTCACCCAATCTGACCAGGTTTCAGGCGAATTTGGGTCGTCGTTAAATGGCGAGTCGACAAAAACCTCCAATTCGGGAAGCAGTGCAGCCAGAGCACGGGCGGCGGTGGATTTTGCTGTTCCACGTTCCCCGCGAATAAGTAACCCACCGATTCGTTGGTCAACTGCATTTAGGATCAGCGCACGTCTCATACGCAGCTGTCCGACGACAGCTGTAAAGGGAAAAATAGCGGGCATGTAATTTCCTTAGAGGTTAGATTGCGAGTCACAATGTTACCACAAAGGTTGCCAAGTTGCATCACACCCTTTATAATACACTTTTAACGCCACTTTACTGGAGCTATTTTTTTATTTATGGAACAAGAACAGGAATTGCTTGAGAAAGATAACGCAATTGAAAGCAATCACACCCAAAATACTGAGGAGACTGAACCCGCCACTTCTATGGAAGCTTTACTTGAACAAGAAGAACTGAGCCTTAATTTACCACGCCAGGGTGACATTCGTACCGGCATCGTCGTTGATATTAAAGATGATGAAGTTTTAGTTAGTATTGGTGCCAAATCTGAAGGCATTATTCCAGGGAAAGAAATCAGCCAACTCGATCCAGAAGAACGAAAAGGGATCGAACTGGGACAAGAAATTTCCGTGTATGTCGTTACCCCTGAAGATTCAAATGGCAATCTTGTCCTCTCTCGCTTGAAAGCGATCGAGGAAGGAGACTGGGATCAAGCTGAGAAATTGGTCACTTCTGGTGAAATCCATGAAGGCGCCATTGCTGGGTATAACAAAGGTGGTCTGATCGTTAAGATGGGACGTTTGCGTGGATTCGTTCCGGCCTCCCAGGTCAGCTTATCCCGGCGGATGGCTTACGGAGGCAGCACGCCCGATCAGCAATGGGCCAAGATGACCGGGCAGTCAATTATTGTAAAAACGATAGAAGTTGACCGAGAGCGCCGCCGTTTGATTTTCTCTGAGTTGGCTGCATTGCAAGAATCCCGTGAGATCTTTAAGGAACGTCTCCTTGAAGAAATTGCAGAAGGGGATGTTCTTACGGGCCGTGTGACCAGCCTGGCTGATTTTGGCGCATTTGTCAATATCAATGGTGCGGACGGCCTGGTTCATATGACAGAAATATCCTGGGATCATATTCCCCACCCCAGCCAAGTGTTGAAAGTGGGGCAGGAAGTCAAAGTCAAAGTGATCAACATCGATGAGGAAAACAAGCGTATTGGTCTCTCGATTCGCCAACTTAAAGAGGATCCCTGGCCAGATAAAGTTTCTGGTTTTCGCGAGGGGCAATTGGTGCAAGCGAAGATCATTCGCCTGGCGAAATTTGGAGCGTTTGCGCGTATTGAGAATACTGATCTCGAAGGCTTGATTCATATTTCCGAATTGAGCGATCAGCGAGTGGAGCATCCCAAAGAAGTGGTAAAAGATGGGGAGATACTTACGCTTCGTATCATCAAGATCGATCCAACCAATCACCGCATTGGACTGAGTTTGCGAAAAGTTCACTCGCTCGCCTATGCAGACCTGGACTTAAAAATGGCATTGGCTGAAAGTGGTGAAGCAGAGGAGCTAGTTGTCGAAGAAAACAATGCAGTAGAACCCGAAGAAATCGTTGTTGACACAGGTACTTCTGATGAATCAAACGCTGAAACTGAACCAGCAGAAATTGAAGAATAGCAAATACCAAACTACTAATTTTTGAAAGCGCACCGGAATGGTGCGCTTTTCTTATATATTTCTTAGAGCTTGCCTGTACGAGAGCGTGTAATTTCTGGTAGAATTTTTGAAATACGAGATACGCCTCACCAGGCTTGCGCTCATATGGATGCGCTTATAGCAAAAAATGATATTTTCAAAATTTGACGATTATCTGAAATGTTGCACTCCGTTAAATTAACGGTAAGGAGGCAGTACATTGTCTGGCAAAGATCGACTCACCCAACGAGCAAGGCGCGTTCTGAGTCTGGCCCATGAAGAGGCCGAACGTATGCGCCACAATTACATAGGAACTGAACATCTGTTATTAGGCTTAATTCGTGAAGAAGGGGGAGTTGCCGGACGGGTCCTCCGAGAATTAGGTTTGGAAACCCAACGCGTACAAGAAATGGTTCAGCGCCTTACCGGCACCGGACAATATCGGGGGGGAAAAATTGATCTTTCACCAGGTACACAACAAGTTTTGGAATATGCTTTTGAGGAAGCCAAACGTATGGGGCACCATTACATCGGCACTGAACATATTCTGCTAGGCCTGGTTAATTATGGCGAGGGGATTGCCTTAAATGTCTTGCAAAAATTGGGCATCACGCCCGAACAAATCCGTCGTCAGACCCGGCGCGTTTTACAGGAGAGCAGTACCCCTCGTAGAGGCGTCCCCGCTGGCCGGAGATCGGAAGGTCAACAAGAGAAAAAGAAGGTCAAAACGCCTATGGTCGATCAATTGGCTACTGACCTGACCCTGAAAGCTGAAGAAGGCAAACTCGACCCGGTGGTAGGCCGTCAAATGGAAATCGAACGGGTTATCCAGATATTAGCCCGCCGTACGAAAAATAACCCCGCGCTGATTGGCGAACCTGGTGTGGGCAAAACCGCCATTGTCGAAGGGCTGGCACAACGCATCGTCGAGGGAGACGTCCCCACCCCGCTTTTGGATAAGCGTTTGCTTCAATTAGATGTCGGATCACTGGTTGCCGGAACGATGTATCGGGGTCAGTTCGAAGAACGCCTGAAACGCGTAATCGAAGAATTAAAATCATCCGGTGCCATCCTCTTCATTGACGAAGTCCATATGCTGGTTGGGGCCGGTGCGGCTGGCTCCTCTGTAGATGCTGCCAACATCCTCAAACCTGCGCTCTCACGTGGAGAAATGCAGGTTATCGGAGCAACGACCCTCGATGAATACCGCAAATACATCGAAAGTGATGCCGCGCTCGAACGTCGTTTCCAACCCATTATGGTAGACGAACCTTCTGTCGAAGAAGCCATTGAGATTTTGCATGGCATCCGCGAAGCATACGAAGAACACCATCGTCTGACCATTTCCGATGAAGCTTTGGAAGCTGCCGTCTATTTGTCCTCACGGTATGTTACCGAACGTTTCCTCCCTGACAAGGCCATTGATTTGATTGATGAATCCTCTTCCCGTGTCCGCATGTACAAAAGCCCGGCGGCCAAAACGGCAAAGGATTTGATCAGCCAACTCCGCGAAATTCGCTCCCAACATGCTGCTGCTGTTGAAGGGGGGTTATATGATGACATTCAGGAACTAAGCGAACGTGAAGCCGCCCTCGAAGGTCAACTCGATAAACTTCGCACAGGCTGGGATCGCAGCAAAAGCCCCATCGTTACCCCTCAAGACATCGCGGAAGTCGTTGCCATGTGGACCGGCATTCCAACCATGCAAATCGCTCAGGAAGAGTCCGAACGGCTTCTGCAGATGGAAGAAGAACTCCGTAAACATATCATTGGGCAATTAGAAGCCATTGAAGCCATCTCCAAAGCTGTACGCCGTGCCCGCGCCGGGTTGAAAGACCCCCGCCGTCCGATTGGTTCCTTCATCTTCCTGGGGCCAACCGGTGTTGGTAAAACCGAACTCACCAAAGCCCTGGCCAAATTTATGTTTGGCAGCGAAGATGCGCTGATTCAACTCGATATGTCAGAATTCATGGAACGGCACAACGTCAGTCGTCTCGTGGGTGCCCCTCCAGGATACATCGGCTACGAAGAGGCTGGACAGCTTACGGAAGGTTTGCGTCGCCTGCCCTATTCGATTGTTGTCTTTGATGAAATCGAAAAAGCCCATCCTGAAGTTCACAACATGCTTCTCCAAATTATGGAAGAAGGCCGCTTGAGCGATGCCAAAGGCCGCAAAGTGGACTTCCGCAACGCCATCATTATCATGACCTCGAACGTCGGGGCAGAGATGATCAAGCGGCAGACTTCCCTGGGCTTTACGCTCAAAGTCAATGAAGAGCTTGAGGAAAAACTCTCCTATAATGAGATGCAGAAGAAACTAAACGCTGCCCTGAAGCGTACCTTCCGCCCCGAATTTATCAATCGCATGGATGGGGTCATTATCTTCCGTGCTCTCAACCGGAACGATATCTACAACATTGTTTCATTGGAACTGGATAAAGTGGCCCAGCGGCTGGAAGAATACAATCTCACCCTTGAAGCCACTCCCGAAGCGCTCGATCTGCTGGCAGACCTGGGTTATGACACCGAATTTGGCGCCCGCCCTCTGCGCCGGGTGATCCAGCAAAAAATTGAAGACCCGCTCTCCGACGGGTTGCTCTCTGGGCGGTTCGAGCAATTCAATGACATCATCGTGGATGTGGAGACAAGCGAGGATGAAGACGGTAAACCCCAAAAAGAGATCATCCTCCACCGGGCGGATGATAGCAAAGAAACGCCTGAGGAGACCCCAGAATTGGCGGTCGCTCCGTAAACAAACCCGGATTTCCCTTCGCAGACCCTAAAGCTAAACTTTAGGGTCTGTTTTTTTCTCCGGTATAATTGGCTCTATGCCAAAAACCAGAACCCAATACGTTTGCCAGGAATGTGGCCGCCGTTCTCCGCGTGATATGGGACGCTGCCCCAACTGCCAAGCCTGGAACAGCTACATCGAAGAAATTGTCGAAGAAGCCAAGCCCGACAAAGGCCGCGCCCCGCGCGGCTTGACCGGAAAATCTACCCCGCGCCGGCTGGGGGAAATCGGCGGTGATGCCGAAGAACGGCTTGCGCTCCCCATCGGGGAATTTGCACGCGTTCTGGGCGGCGGGGTAGTACCCGGTTCGATTGTGCTGATTGCAGGCGATCCGGGAATTGGCAAATCCACCCTCCTCCTCCAAACCGCGCTCGAAATGGCGAACATCGGCACCGTCCTCTACGTCTCCGGCGAAGAATCCGAGCGCCAGATCAAAATGCGCGCTGTCCGCCTATTGCACCCCTCTCCCCGTGGGAGAGGGCGGAGTTCGCAAGAGGAACTCAAGGGTGAGGGAAAATTCCCCGAAGACCTCTACCTTGTCACCGAAACCAACCTCACCACCATCCTCGAACACGTCGGGAACACCAAACCGCGACTGCTCATCGTCGACTCCATCCAAACCGTCTACATGCCCGAACTCGAATCCTCTGCCGGGTCGGTGACGCAGGTTCGGGAGTGCTCCTCTCGCCTGCGTGAACTGGCAAAATCATCGGGCATCGCCGTCTTCATCATCGGGCACGTCACCAAAGAAGGTGCCATCGCCGGGCCGCGCGTTCTCGAACATATCGTGGACACCGTTCTCTATCTTGAAGGCGACCGGTTCCAGAGTTACCGCCTGCTCCGTTCCGTCAAAAACCGGTTTGGGGCCACCTCCGAAGTGGGGGTATTTGAAATGATCGAGCGCGGGATGGTCGAAGTCCCCAACCCGTCCGAAGCCTTCCTCGCCGAACGCATGGTCAATGCCCCCGGCTCGGCCATCGCCGTCACAATGGAGGGCACGCGCCCCCTGCTCGTCGAAATCCAGGGATTGACCAGCCACACTAGCTATAGTAACCCCCGCCGCACGCCCAACGGAGTGGACATCAACCGCCTGCTACTCACCGTTGCCGTTCTCACCCGCCGGGTCGGAGTCCGGCTCGCCGAACAGGATGTCTTCGTCAACGTAGTCGGCGGCTTGCGCGTGGACGAACCTGCTGCCGACCTTGCCGTTGCAGTTGCGATTGCCTCCTCTGTTCAGGATCACCCCGTCCGCGCGGACACGGTGCTGATCGGCGAAGTGGGCCTGTCCGGCGAACTGCGCTCCGTCGGGCAAATGCCCACCCGTCTGCGTGAGGCTGCCAGCCTGGGTTTCAAAACCGCTATCGTCCCCCGCCGCCACCGCAAGGGCGAACTCTGGCCGAAGGGAATTGAAATTATCGAAGCGCGGTCGTTGCGGCAGGCGTTGGATGCGGCATTGGTGAAGGCGTAGAATGATACATTTCTTCATCCACACCCTCCCCATACGCGGCGACGCCATCCTCTCCCCTATGGATGGCTACTCCGACCAACCGTTCCGGTCCTTGTGCCGCGAATTGGGGTCGGCAATGAGCTACACTGAGTTCGTCAAGGCAGAAGACATTTTGGAACGCGTCCCCTACGTGGACGAAAAACTCGCCTTCACCGAAGCCGAACGTCCGGTCACGATCCAGATTTATGGGGATAATCCCGGTAAAATTCTCGACGCTGCGCTGCTTGTCCAGGAGCACGGCCCGGATGTGATTGATGTCAACATGGGCTGCCCGGCAAAGACGATCAGCGCTCGGGGTGCAGGTGTCGGGCTGATGCGTAACCCCGAAAAAATCGCTAAAATCTTCCGCCTGCTCACTGCCCATCTCGAGGTACCGGTGACGGGGAAAATCCGGCTGGGATGGGATGAAGAGAGTCGCAATTACCTCGAAGTGGCAAAAATTGTCGAGGACAACGGCGGGCAGTTACTCGCCGTCCACGGGCGGACGAAGCAGCAGGGCTACGGTGGGCAGGCCGACTGGGACGCCATTGCCGAGATCGTGGATGCGCTCAGTATCCCCGTCATTGGTAACGGGGATGTGAACACGGTCGCAGACATTGAACGGATCAGGGCATACACCGGCTGTGCAGGGGTAATGATCGGGCGCGCAGCTATGTCCAATCCCTGGTTTTTCTCCCGGCTCGACCGGGAATGCGTTCCCCCGGATGTCGTCCGCAAGACGATGCTCCGCCATCTCGAACTGAATCTGGATTTTTACGGGGCAGCGCGCGGGCTGGTCCTGTTCCGCAAATTCGCCGCCCGTTATCTCACACCCTACACCCTCCCCCGCGAAATACGCCAACATTTGATGACCCGCGAGCGAGCAGAAGAATTTGTCGAACTCCTCAATGAAATCGTTGAAGGAGTGGCCGCATGAGTGATTTACTTCTCGACCAAATCCTTTACAACGACTGTCTCGAAATTCTTACCTCTCTGCCCGAAAAATCCGTTGACCTGATTTTCGCCGATCCCCCTTACAACTTACAACTCCAAAATGATCTCTGGCGGCCCAATATGACCAAAGTGGACGCGGTGGACGACATCTGGGATCAGTTCGACAGTTTTGCCGGGTATGACGAATTCACCCGCGCTTGGCTCACCGCCTGCCGCTACGTGCTCAAGGACACTGGCACATTGTGGGTAATTGGTTCGTATCACAACATTTATCGGGTGGGAGCGATTCTGATGGATATTGGCTATTGGATTTTGAACGACATCGTATGGGTCAAAACCAACCCCATGCCTAACTTTCGTGGGATGCGCTTTACGAACGCCCACGAAACCCTGCTCTGGGCGCAGAAAATAAAAGGGGAAAAGTACACTTTCAACTACCATGACATGAAGGCGCTCAACGACGACAAACAAATGCGCTCCGATTGGGTCATCCCGATTTGTTCGGGGAGCGAGCGCATCCGGGTCAACGGTGAAAAGGCTCATTCCACCCAAAAGCCTGAAGCCCTGCTCTATCGCATCATCCAGTCGAGTTCCAACCCTGGCGATGTGGTACTCGACCCGTTCTTCGGGAGCGGGACGACCGGGGCTGTGGCGAAGAAATTGCACCGGCATTGGATTGGGATTGAGAAAGATGCCCGGTACGTGGAAATTGCCCGGGCGCGGATTGACGCTATCCGACCGGGCACGTACAACGCTCGGACGTTCAGTACCCCATCCCGGCGGGAGCAGGTGCGGATCCCGTTTGGGGCGCTGCTCGAGGCGGGGTACCTATCTCCCGGACAGAGGCTGACGTTTGGCCCGCATGATGAGGTATCCGCAGTTATCCTCGCTAATGGTCATCTCCAGGTGGGCGACTTCACCGGGTCTATTCACCAGGCTGGACGCTATCTCCAAAACGCGCCTTGCAACGGGTGGGATCACTGGTATTTTATGAACGAAGCAACGGGAGAGCGGCAGGTGATTGACATTTTGCGTGACCAGTTGCGGAAGGCGATAGAAAACAGTTCGTAAACGCCAGGTTCAAATCTACCAAAAGCTTCAATTCTTACAAAATCTATATTGACAATATAGAGTGGATTTCCGATAATCTCGGACGATTAATCAATTCAAGCCGTTCGTCCGATGCCCAAAAAAATTCCTCGCCACTCCAGTTCCCGGATGCCCAATTCCATTTTTTATGAAAAAGTTATCCCCGCCCTGTTAATCGGGATGGGGATTGTCACGGTTGGATTGATTCTCTTTGCTGCTGGGGTGCTGCTCGGTTTGGTTCATTTTTAGGTGGGCAAGGTGTAAGGACTCTGGCCTGAGCTATTCCGTAAATTTCATAGGAGAAAGGTACATGTCAATCAATCTCATTTTGCCATTTTTATCATCCGTTATCATGCTCGCGTTTACTATTTTCGTGTTTCAACGATTCCTGGCACGGCGCGCGCCGCACTTTCTGTTTTGGGGACTGGGTCTGGCAATGTTTGGCGCAGGAAGCTTTGCGGAAGCCTATCTAGCTATCACCTGGAATCCCTGGGTGTTCTTCGCCTGGTATTTGTTTGGGGCGGTGCTTAACGCAGCCTGGATTGGGCATGGAACAGCGTATTTGATGTTCCGCAAAAAATGGGTTCACGTGATTACAGTAGTCCTTGTCTTGGGAAGTCTTTGGGCGACGATGTTGATGCTCCAGGCCATGCGAAATTTGAACGCTTCGTCGTTTACAACTGCGAAACCCATTAGTGAACAGTACGGAACCAAACGCGTGGAAGTGGGCGATGCCGTCCCAACCGGCGTAACAGTACAAACGGTGGAATATCGGGGCGAACAGGTTCAAGTCATTCCTGGTATTTTGCCTTTGGGCACACCTGTCCGCCTGACGACGCCTTTCTTCAACATTTATGGTCTGCTATCGCTTGTTGGCGGAGCGATCTGGTCAGCTTTCCTGTTCTGGCGCAAACGCGTATTGCCTAACCGGGTAATTGGCAATGTTCTGATTGCTGCGGGCGCGCTACTCATTGGCTTTGCAAGTACCCTCACCCGGCTCGGGTATGGGCAGTTTCTTTACCTCGGCGAATTGCTCTCCGCGATTATGATGTTTGCCGGTTTCCTGATGGCTGCGAAACCCCGGCCAGTCGAGGAAGCCATTCCGGCGGTTCAAATGGCCGCAGGAGACTAAAGTCTTATAATCCTAGTAAAAACCAGCCTTCGATAAAGGCTGGTTTTTTTTGGGCTACCGTAATTAATGGGGTGAAAACCCGAATTCAAACCTACATAAACCTGCATTGCATATTTGTGTAGATTCTGATAGATTCACTCAGAATTTTACAGTCCCAGGAGGTTCTTTGGGAACCGGCGGGGAGGTCCCCAGATTTTGGGGTGTGAGTGGGGTGTACACCCCACTCACACCCCAAAATCTGGCATTAACCACGGCAAATCCCAAAGAGCCTCCCAGGAATGGCGTTGCTGGTAAAGTTTTTTGACGGGAATGTTTATGGAAGCAGCGTCGTTTCGCTTTTCTGGAGGTTACATGTTCCTCAAACGCTTGCAATTGGGTCTCATCCATGCTGCTGTGGCGATCACGCTCGTGCCGATCAACAGCACACTCAACCGGATTTTGATCGAAGATCAGGGGCTGGCTGCCACGCTGGTTGTACTGCTATTCTCTCCTCCCTATTTGTTTTCATTTATTCAAGTGGCGATTGGCTCGTTCTCCGACCGTTACCTGTTGTTCGGGCTGCGCCGGACGCCATACATTTTGGGCGGGTTGATTCTATGCGTGGTTGGGCTGATGCTCGCCGCACAGGTTGCGCTCGTCCTGCCAACCCATTTCTGGGCCGGGTTGGGGTTGGGCATCCTGACCTTCGGGGCATGGGGGATGGGGTTCAACCTGGCGACGGTGTCCTATTTTTCGCTGGCCTCGGAGCTTTCCGGGGAACAGGGACGCTCGAAGACGACGGCGGTGATGTTTTTCATTATGATCGTCAGTATCATCGGGACGGCAGCGACGTTGAGCCGGATGCTGGAGGATTACACGCCCGATATTTTGCAGGGTGCGTTTATGATGGTTGCATTGATCGCTTTGGGAATGGGGTTGCTCGGTTTGTTAGGGTTGGAAAAACGAGACGGAAAACCTGAAACTACCGAAAAACGATTTGCGTTGAAGATGATTTATCAGGAAATACGTTCTAATCCGCAAGTGACCTTATTTTTTGTTTACTTGATGCTCATGCTGGCGGCGGTGTTGGGGCAGGATGTGTTGCTGGAACCGTTCGCGGCGCGGGCGTTTGATTTGCCCGTCAGCGCAACGACCCGGATCACTTCGATTTGGGGGACGTGTTTTCTGATCTCGCTGGCAATTACAGGGATGCTGGAAGGGCGCGTGTCGAAGTTGACCATTGCCCAGATAGCTTCATGGATGGGAGTTGCGTCCTTTTTGATGGTTGCCTTGAGCGGTTTCGTAGGCGGACAGGGATTGTTTTATCTTGGCGTAGTCTTGCTTGGGATTGCCACCGGTCCGGCCACGGTCTCGAATCTTTCCTTGATGCTGGACATGACCCTCCCAGGCAAGGTCGGGCTGTTTATCGGGGCATGGGGGTCAGCGAGCGCGTTGGCCCGGCTGTTGGGGACGGTGGTGACGGCGATTTTTCGGGATTTAGCCCGGCTATCCCCGGATAGCGCCGTGACTGGGTACGCGGGAGGGTTTATTTTGCTTGGTTTATTCCTGATGGCTTCATTGGTCATTTTACGCCGGATTGATGTATCTGCATTTCAAAAGGGGGAAATAATCGTATCCACTTCCTCTGTTGTCGAACGTGCCGCCCTGGTAGGAGAAATGTAATGAGTGATTGGCTAAACTTGAGCAAAGCAGCAAAAATCCTGGGTGTCCACCCCAGTACGGTACGCCTGTGGGCCGATCAGGGACGGATTCCCGTCCACCGGACGCAAGGCGGGCATCGTCGTTTTAAACGTCAAGAGGTCGAATTCTGGACACAGGCCCAACAGTTGGAAACCCCGCGCGAGGCGGATTTGCTGGTGCAAAGTGCTTTGGGGCGGACGCGGTTCCAGATTAGTGAGGGGCGGCTTGAAAAAGAAGGCTGGTATCTCAAGCTCGATAAGGACGCTCGTAATCAATACCGGCGCGGGGGGCGGGAAATGCTCCGGGGGCTGAATACGTTTTTGGTAACGGATGAATCTACCGGCAAGGCTGAGGCCCGCTCTCTCGGGGTGGAATATGCCTCGATTGGTCGCCGTTGCGGGTTGAACAGTTCCGAAGCAGTGCAGGCATTTTTGTTTTTCCGCAATATGCTCATGGAGTCGATGATCACCGTCTACGAGTCATCGGCGATAAATTCCCCGTACGCCTGGGGGGATATGCTGCGGAAGTTGAACGATTTTACCGATCAGGTGCTCCTGGTGTTGTTGGAACGGTATCAAATTTATCAGGATAACGGGAGGTAGGGGAGAGGCAGCGACAATGATTCAACACAAAATCTGTTAGTCGAAGACAAGCTCTTCTTTTCCGGCGAGTTTGTCCCGAATGCGTTGGATGACAATTTCCAAATGCTGTGATTTGTTGACGAAATCCAGGTCATCACTGCGAATCGTGAGCACCGGGCAGAGGTCGAAAGAAGCCAGCCAGTCATCGTAAAAATTGTCGAGCAGAGATAGATACTCGGCGGTAATGCCGGCTTCGATGGCACGTGCGCGGCGGTGAATGCGCTCCATGAGAACGGAAACGGGGGCTTTCAGGTAGATAAGCAAGTCAGGACGAGGGAGACTATTGACAACCAGTTCGTACAAACGGCGATAAGAAAAATAATCTCGTTCATTGACGTTGCCGAGGTGGTGCAAAGCGCGGGTGAAGATGTGGTAATCCTCATAAATGCTGCGATCAATAATCGCCGATTGCGGACTGGCAGCCATTTCGAGATGTTGTTCCGCTCGGTGGCCCAGAAAGAAGATTTGCAGGTGAAACGACCACGCGCGCATGTCTGCATAAAAATCGGGAAGGTAGGGGTTATCGGCAACGGATTCGTACCCGGTTTGCCAGCCGAGCCTTTCGCCCAGGCGTTGGGTGATGGAGGTTTTTCCGGCTCCGATATTTCCAGAGACGAGGATGAGACGTTTGGTCATGCGGTCTCCACCGGGACATGTCCCCATTGGATGAGATCGGCTGTGGCTTCTAAAATACTCTGTTCGACGGGTATAAATTCCATTCCCAGGTCTTGTTTGATCTTGCTATTATCAAAAAGATAACCCCGCCCTATCTGTGTTCGCAGGTACGTGCCAACCCCAGGCGGCTGCATGAAGGACGTCAATTTCACAAGAAAATTGCCAAACCCCGATTCCAGGCTCATCGTGGGGAGTTTGTAGGTGTACCCCTCCCGCCGGAGGAGTTCAACAATCTGTCGCATCGTCCAAGTTTGGTTGGCACACAAATACCGCCCTTTTGCATTGGGATTTTCCATTGCGAGCCGGTGGGCCTTTGCGACGTCCCGCACGTCCACAAATGCCCAACCGATATTCATGATCGCCGGGTATACCCCTGTCAGAATCGCCTGAAAAATGATATTGGAAGTGTTCAAGGAAGGGCTAAGGGATGGGCCAATGACGATAATTGGGTTGATGACCACCAGATCAAATGACGGCTTATTCTCTTTTATAAAATCCCAGCCCGCGCGTTCGGCCATCGTTTTGGAGTAGTAGTAAGGGTTGCGCGTCAGGGAGGATTTTTCATTCCAATCCTTTTCTGTATACACTTTACCCGGTTCAGGGGAATCGGTAATGGCCGCTCCTGAAGAGGTGAGCACCACGCGCTTGACTGTGCTCGCTTTTTCGCAGGCGCGCAGCACATTGAGTGTGCCTTTCAAAGCTGGGTCAACCAGATCAGTTTGGGTGTTTTTTACATCGAGGACGTAAGGACTGGCAACATGGATGACAAAATCACAGCCAGAGATCGCTTGATCATACGAGCCTTCAGCTAGCAATTCAGCTTCAACCAATTCAAGGCGCTCATCGGCACTATTCATCGAGGTGAGATAGGCATATTGCGTCGGTTTTTTTACACTACGAACTGTGCCTTTGACATGGTATCCATGCTCCAGCAGGTCTCGTACCACATACGCCCCAATAAAACCGGACGCACCGGTTACACAGACAGTGGTCGTCATTGAATACTCCTTATCATTGGTTACACCTTTTCTGGGTTGTGAGAATTATAACGGAAATTGATTAGGGAACCCGTATGAGGATTCTCATGAATCATCCCTTGTAACTTTTCCCCGCTTTCTGCATAGTATAAGGTAGATGGAATTACTCAGCCTGGAGTAGAAATGACCCCAAAAAAGGGATGCGTGGGGGTGGCCACCCCCACGCATCCCTTTTTTTCGGAGGTTCCTCTATTTCAGCCTGAGCAGTTACAGGTAAAGAACCTGACATGACGGACCTTCAAAACTTGTACAAGACTTACTTCACAGAGATGATTTTCTTCTTTCTCAGATGTGGTGTAAACGTTTACGATAAAGGGTAGTGACACCTGCCCTCGAAAACAAGTACAGGTGTCATGTTGACAAATAGTATTAAATTACATTAATGTTAATCTATGCAACCCTTGCACAATGAGCCAAAATTGATGGCTCAAACTTCTTTAGCTCTTCCGTTTTTAGCGGGAAATTCTCCCACCCCGTTAATTACGGTAGACCCCTCTTTATTGTAACTACTCAGCCGGGAAGGGGATTAGCCCCCTTCACCTTAGCTTAAGCAGTTACTCTTTATTCATTGTTCCGGCATGTCCGGGGAAGGAGAACATATCATGAAAAAGATCGGTTTAATTTTCGGCCTTGTATTCGTAGCTTTGATGTTAATGGGTTGGAGTTCTATGCCACGAGGCTCTGGGGCGCCCTCGGCAATTGCCTTTGATCAACAGAGCTTTACCTGGTTTGCCGAGTCAAGCGTGCCGGAACTCGCCATCAACAACCTGACAGGCGAATCATTTTACGTTACGTTTACAGGCCCTGAATCTTATTGGGTCCAGGTTCTGCCCGGTAAAAACAAATTCCAGGTTGCACAGGGCGAGTACACCCTCTCTTACTTTGCCTGTGGGGCGCAACAAACCAAAACGGTTAATGTCAAGAAAAGCGGCGCTTCACTCAAGCTCACTTGTGGAAAAAGCAATGATAAATCCGGTAAAGCACCTGTGCTCACCATTAATAACAAAACAGGCACCTCTTTTTACATTACCCTGACGGGACCCAAGACCTACACATTCAACGTTCCGAATGGAAAGTCTACTTACCAGGTGGAACAAGGAACGTATGATGCTTCGTATTACGCCTGTAGTGAACAACGAACGGATACCGTAAAAATCAAAAAGAAAGGCGGCAAACTGAATATTAGTTGTACAAAGGCCAAGACCGGAAATGAGATTGCTGTTAACGTAAACAATCAGACAGGCGGAACGCTGTATATGACCCTGACTGGTCCGGCCACTTACAATTTTACAATACCTGCAGGGAAGACGAAAATTTATGTGCTCAAAGGTACGTATGAATATTCAGTATGGGGATCTTGTGGTTCCGAGACCGGGACGGCGAATCTTAATAAGAAAATTACCTGGACCTGGTGGTGTTTCTGACACACCACAAATTTGTTTATTAATCGAAACAGCCCCCCGGACGATTTGGCTTTCGAGGGGCTGTTTTTTTGGTTAAGAATTATCTGATTTCCAGCACACCGGAAGCGATTCCAGGCTGCGAAAGGTGGGAAGCATCCGGTAACGCAGTTGATCTGCCGGGATGGCCATTTCCAGATCAGGCAAGGACTGGAGCAGGTTGTTCAGGGCGATTTCCCCTTCCAACCGGGCGAGCGGCGCGCCCATGCAGTAATGTACCCCTTTTCCGAAGGCGAAATGGGGGTTGTTTTCCCGGTGAAAATCCAGCCGGTCCGGGTTGTGGAAAACGGCGGGGTCGCGGTTCGCAGAACCGATCAGGGGGATGACCAGTGTCCCCTTCTTAATTTCATGTCCGTTCACCACCACATCTTCTGTTGCAAAGCGGACAAAGGCACGTTCTACAGGACCGTCGTAGCGCAGAAACTCCTCGACTGCCTGGGGCATGAGCGTAGGGTTGGTTTTGAGTTCTGCCATTTGTTCGGGGTAGTGGAAGAGTGCGAGCATGGCGTTGCCGATCAGGTTGACGGTGGTTTCGTGCCCGGCGACGATGAGCAGGACCATCATCGAGAACAATTCTTTTTCACTTAAACGGTCGCCGTCTTGTTCGGCGTTGAGCAAGGCACAAAGCAGGTCGTCCTGGGGTTCGGCGCGGCGAATGACAAAGAGGTTTTTGAGATATTCCACGAACTCCTCAAGCAGTTTTTGGAAGTGCACCTGTTTTTCCGGGTCCATCGTCGGCGTGATGAGGGCAGCAGACCATTCTTTGAATTTATCCCGGTCTTTAGTGGGAATCCCCAGGATTTCGGCGATCACGGTCGTGGGCAGGGGAAAGGCATAGTCGGCGATGAGGTCCATTTCTCCGCGGTCCCGGAGGGTGGCGATCAATTCGTCTGCGAGGGCCTGGATGCGCGGGCGCATTTCGCGGACGAGCTTGGGGGTGAAGGCTTTGCTGACCAGATCGCGCAGGCGGCGGTGATCGCTCCAATCTTTGTTGAGCATGTGGTTGCTCAATAACTGATCCAACTCATTAAATTGGGTTGGTTCACTTCCGGGCATGTTGCTGGGGTCGCGCACAAAGTGGCGGTCATCCTTCAGGATAGCTTCGATGTCTTCGTACCGGGAGGGGAAGCAGATGAGGGTTTCCCCGTCGAACCCGATCTGGGTCAGCCAGGGGTCTTCTACCCGCATTTGCCGGAAGATCGGGTAAATGTTGGCTTTGGACTCGTGGCTGTAGAGGTCGTATTTGCGTTTGGCTTGGGTGGTGTCGGACATGGTTGGCTCCTGGAGTTAAGACTTCCGAAGTCTGGGGCACTAAACGTAGAAGATAAAATCAATATCCCCTGGCGAATGGCCTTTGGCGGTGAGGAGTTGGGCGATTTCGGTATGGTGCTGCATCCCGTGGAAGACGATGTACTGTAACACGTGCCAGCGCAGGGAGGACACGGTAACGCCACGCCGGGTGGTGAGGTCCGCCGTGCCGGGGCCGGAATTTTTGGATAAGGACTTATTTAACTCCCAGCGCCGACTTCCGCTCCTGCACCGCCGCCTGGATCAACGCGCAGATTTCGGGCCGTTCCGCTTCGGCAAGCGAATAAATCTTGACGTGACGCAGCGCGGAAACGGAGTTCCCGACTTTCCCTTCGCCGACCATCAGCCCGGCAGGGTCAGGGAGCGCGCCACCGTAGTAAAACCCCAGGCGGACGTATTTCTCCATCGGGCAGATGTAGCCGAAGATTTCATTCCGTTTGCCAGAACCGACAGCGTAGTCAGCGTGGTTTTCTTTGGGCTTGGGGATTTCGGTCGTGTTGGAGTAAATGTCTCCGATCAGGCCGCGCAGGTGGTAGGCGATGTGCGCGATGGGGACGGGGAGCAGGGGGAAGAGGTCTTCAAAGGTGCCGCGGGAGGAATTGGTGTGCATTTTATTCTTGCTTTTGTGTAAATACTATTGTAGTATATTCTCAATCAGGTTGTACCAATTCAACTTCGGCTCTTTGGGATTTGCCGTGGTTAATGCCAGATTTTGGGGTGTGAGTGGGGTATACACCCCACTGCAGAACTGGACTGTGCATATTGGACGAATCAGATAAAGAGGAAAAAGGAAGCGCATTAATTGCAGTAACCTGTGAGTATCCATTTGGTCATAATTCAAGGAATATTTTCTTGCGAAAGATACAAAACCATGTGCCCACCCCCAATTTGTAGCAACACCTCACCATCATTCAAAGAAACTCCCCAAGTTCCCCCCCGTATTGCTGTCCGCGTTCCCCCTTTGAAGATGTTCGTAAGCGTTTGCTCGGATAAATCCACTTTATACAAATGCAGGATCGCCGCCGAAGACTGACTCTCCTCGGCAAGCAAGAAAACTTCTCCTTTCATTTCCAACAAGCGCACGGGGTTCCCCTCAATACCTTTCAATGAACGCTCCCAGACCAGCCCTCCCCTCACATCAAACATCAGCAGCCGGGTATCATTCAGATCAGGATGAACGATCAACACCCCACCTCCCGGCAAAGAAACCATCTGCCCCATCCCAATCCCGCGCCCGAACACATAAACCTGTTCGACCTTCCCAGCCCTGTCCACGCGGTACACCCCTTCCCGCTCATACACAAACACCCGATCATCCATCACCGCCAACTGTCCACTAATTTCCTCTGCAAAGGGCTCGATTCCTGCCTCTGTCGCTGTCCACAAGGTGGGAGAGTTTCCTACCGTTGAGATGATCACCTGCTCCCCATCAAATTGCCAATCTACCAGCGTGGGCAACTCATCCTCGATCCAAAGTTCTTCACCCTCAGGCGAGAAGGCCATCGTCCGTTGCTTGACGGACACGATCACACCTCCGTCAGGGAGCGGTATCAAGGTTGGAGAGCCGGTCACGTCCAATTCCAGTTCCCATGCGTGGTTCAAGATCACTTTCGTGTTGCTCCACTCTGCCATCATTTCCAGCGTGGGCAAGGTAAACGCCTCCAGGTGTCCCAACGGATCGGCCAGATAAACCAAACCTGCCTCAGCAGAAAGCAACACGCTCGGAAAATTCGTTTCAAGTTCCTGTCGCCAGATCACCCGCCCGTCTGCTATCGTTAGTGTACGCAGTTCTCCCTCTTCAATGACGAAAATCATTTCTTTCGTAGCTCCGACATATTTTGAGGCTCCCCCATCAGGAAAACGAGTCCAAACCGTTCCAGGTTGCCCCTCCATGCGGGTTTCCCAAATCGTCTGAGAAGGGGATAGCCACCCGGCGAGGGTGGGGTCAACGGGCCAGTAACCCGGCCCGGGCGTATCCGGGTTGTGCAGGCGGATTTCAAAATGCAAATGCGGCCGCCCGCTGGGATCGCCGATGTTCCCGACTGTGTCGCCGCGTTCCAGGCAATTACCAGGACGGAGTGCGACGCTCGGCGGGTCGAGATGCCCGTAAAACGAATACACCACCCGCCCATTCCGAAAGATATG
>DATDOR010000204.1:0-3234 GCA_035293165.1 Anaerolineales bacterium
GTCTACCGCGACGAAAATACTGCCCGGCACATCCAAACCGCCTTCGCCCAAACCTACCTCTGGCATGGCGACGGCCTGCTCCCCGACGATACCTGGGTCCTCATCCCCCATGCCCACACCGCCTTCGCCTCCCTCGGAGAAATCTTCGTTACCCACGGCGGCCTGAGTTTGGACGAGATGGTTGTGCCGTTTGTAGAAATTATGCGAGCCCCTTAAGACCTGACAGGTTTCACATCTAAACCTGTCAGGTCTCTCCGGTACAATACCCTCCATGCCCTCCAAAAACATTGGCTTCAACCGCAAAATACTCCTCCTCTGGCTGGACGCCGCCGCGTCCCTGTGTGCTGAATCCCAAGATCCCGCCGAAATCCGTACCCGGCTGGACGCCATCATCCAACCCGATCTCACCAGTCCCACCAACCGGCGCAAGACGATTGACATCCTCCTTAATATCTGGCTAAAAACGGCTGGTCTCGTTCCCCATATCTATGCCCAAGCTATCGAAAACTTCCCGCAAGGCGCCGTGGGAGATCGTCTCTGGCTCCATTACGGCCTGACCCTGGTTGCCTATCCCTTCTTCCGTGAAGTCGTTGCCGCCATGGGGCAGACCAGCCGCTTTGAAGAAACCATTACCTTCCATCTGATCCAGCAAAAAATCACGGCAGAACTCGGCCAACTGGGGTCTCTCAAAGAAGCCGTATACCGGGTATTCTTCTCCTTACGGGACTGGAATATCCTTTCGGATGGGGAGAAAGCCCGTACCTATTGCGTGAACCGCGGTACTCTGAAAGCATCCTCCCCGGCCACTGAATCCTGGCTCCTCGCCTGCGCCCTCCACGCCCACCCCGCCGAAGAACTCCCCTTCGCCGATCTCCTCCGCCTCCCCGAACTCTTCCCCTTCTCCTTCACCCTCACCGTTGACGACCTGCGTAACCATCCCGATTTTGCGGTTCAGCGTCAAGGGGTAGGGTGGGAGATGGTGAGATTAAGCATCTAATAAAGGTAACTGGTCAGGCTAAGGCAGAGGAATCGCCATTTCCACTCTGTGCTGAGTAGTTACGATTCCCGAATGTCATTTAAATACTGATAAATCACCAACCCCCCTTTCCCGGTATGTTTGGCGGCATACATGGCATTATCGGCACGATTGACGAGAAGTTCCCCATCCTCTCCATCTTCGGGAAAAAGGCTCAAGCCCATGCTTGCACTGACCGAGATTTCATGTCCCTGTACTAAAAAAAGTTCTTTCAGAGGAGATAAAACGCGCTCCGACAAGGAAATGGCTTGTTCTAAGTCGGTTATATTTTCCAAAATCAGTGTAAACTCATCGCCCCCCATACGGGCCAGCGTGTCACTTTCACGGAAGCAGGTTTCCAGGCGTTTGGTGATGGCTTCGAGTATTCGATCTCCAATTGCATGGCCGTAGGTGTCATTGACCTGTTTAAACCCATCTAAATCAATGAACAGGATAGCGACTTTTAACTCGGTTCGCCGCGCACGAGCAAGCGCTTGTTGGAGCCGGTCAAAAAACAGGGAGCGGTTGGGCAAACCTGTGAGGGGATCATGAGTGGCCAGGTAATGAAGTTGCTGTTCGATGTTTTTCCGCTCGGAGATGTTATGTGAGGTACTCTGGATGTACAGAGGGTTGCCATCCGCGTCCCGGACTAACACCGCGCGAATCTCTACGGGGAATACAGTGCCATCTTTTCTAAGGGCCAGGCGTTCGTATGGGGGTAGCGCTTCTCCTGACAAAAGTTTGGATATAACGTTGTCGGTATCTGTTTTTTCGTCAGGGGCGGAGAAAACTCTGGCGTGCAGACCTTTCATCTCCTCCACTTCATACCCTAGCATTTTAGCGGCGCCTGGATTAGCGTCCAGAACGGTTCCATCCAGGCCGGTAATAAAGATTGCATCCAGACTTTGGGAAAAGAGGGTTTGATACCGGTGTCCACTTTCCTGCAAGGCTCGTTCTGCGGCTTTCCGTTGGGAAATATCACGCACAATACTTTGTACATAACGGACTTTTCTATCTGTTCCACGCACAGGCGAAAGGTGGATTTCACCTGGAAAGAGGGCGCCATCTTTGTGCTGAAAGATACGCTCGTAGATGGGCGGCTGCATACCAAGTAAAGCCATTTTGAGTTTGTCAGAGCATGCCTGTTTTTCGGAATCGGGAACCAGGTCCTCGGGCCTTTTTCCGAGGATTTCCCCGTATTCATACCCAAACAATTGCATGACTTGATGGTTGGCGTCGGTAATAAAGCCCTCGTCGTTGATGATAAATATCGCATCGCCGCTTTGTTCAAAGAGCGCCCGGTAGCGGCTGATGCTTTCTTGAATGATTTCTTCTGTTTTTTTCCGTTCACTGATGTCTCGGACGATGCTTTGTGCGCCAACAGGATTTCTGTTTGAGTCCAGCACCAGGGTAAGGTTGATCTCCATTGGAATGGTTTTTCCACTTTTATGCAGAAAATTTCTTTCATAAGTCGGAACGGCTTTTCCTTCTAGCAAACGCGCCAGTTTGTTCTCGGCATCGGGATATTCATCGGGAGCAATAATCGCTCGCCTGGGTCTACCCATTAATTCCTCAACCTGATACCCTAAGAGTTCAGCCATTCGCGGATTGAGATTGCGGACCATGCCATCCAAATCAATCAAAAACACGCCATCATTGTTCTGCTCGAATAAGGCACGGTAACGGTATTCACTCTCCTCCAATGCCACCTCAGCACGCCTGCGCTCCCGAATATCTCGGCCACTACCTTGGTAATAAAGTAGATTCTCATCTTTGTCCTTGACCGGAACGATATTGATTTCCATTGAAAAAGTCTCCCCATCTTTCCGGCGGATGGTCCGTTCATAAACAGGAAGTTGAACACCAGAAGTGCGTTGGTTTTGTTTTGCTTCAGCGTCTTCCAAGTCTTCCAGCGAAATGAGTGTCATCACCGGCTCTCCCACCAGCTCATCTGCCGTATAGCCAGACAATTCTTCCATGCGCTTGTTAATGGCTAAAATTTTCCTGTCTGGGCCAATTAAAACAATCGCATCATTGATTTGTTCAAACAATGCGTGATAACGCAACTCAAGCTCATGCTGTTTTCGTTCGGCCATATGTCGAGGGGATTTTTTTCGTCCTTAAACAAAAATTAAAGTAACTGCTCAGGCTAAAGCCTGCGAGTTCCCGAAAAAAAGGGGTGCGTGGGGGTGTACACCCCCACGCACCCCTTTTTTTCG
>DATDOR010000205.1:0-8437 GCA_035293165.1 Anaerolineales bacterium
AATATCCACCCCACAAGCGCGAGAGAGCCGACCAGGATTACGCTAAAACTGGCTATCTCGATAAAGCTTATATGGAACCGTGCAACCTTCATTGTCACAACTACCATCATAAAGCAACCGTTGAGTAAATTGCCTCCAACACTCAGCGTTTAATAGATCTCCAGGCCACATCTATATTTGTCTTAGGAATACCCACATACCGGGTCAATAAAAGAGGCAATCGGAGTGTTAAATAGAACTCTAAGAGTAAATACAACCCTACGATGATTTGCTTCCTTACATATTAGCATAACCAAATTTATCAGATGTCGAACACAACTCAATAACAAAGCAATTGCACATATATAACTGATCTGTATTCGCGGACAATACCGGTACAAGACCCTGACACCTAAAAGAAACAGCAATACTTTACACACTAGGGCGCTGGCCAAATAATGGGTCTTTAGGAATCGGTGGGGAGGTCGGCATTAACCACAGAAAATCCCAAAGAGCCCAAATAATTGCAGGAAGGTGTTGGATCTGTCCGGTTATACTATGAGGCTATTGATTTATCTTAATGTTACCCCTCATAGGTAGACAAAGAAGTAGACAAATTTCCTTCTTAAATATGAGAAAAATCTAAGAAACGGTCTGTTTGTGGGCTGCACGAGGTTAATGGGGTCGGTAGCCGATGGTACAAGAAGAGTCACTTAGATATAGCGGAAATTCGCGGAAACAGGTAAACTTACCCGCACATTGACCACATTCACTGGAGTCATACATGAAAGATCTGATCAAAAAACTTGTTGAAACCACCGGGCCATCCGGCTATGAAACCAAAGTGCGGGAACTGGTACGGACAGAAATCGAATCCTACGCCGATGAAATTCGTGTCGATCCGCTAGGCAATCTGATTGCCAGTAAAGGACAAAACAACGGAAAGGGCAAAAAGATCATGATCTCCGCCCATATGGACGAGATCGGCATCGTTGTCACGCATGTGGATAAAAATGGTTTCGCCCGCTTTACGAACATCGGCGGCGTGTATCCGCGCAATTGTGTGGGTGGGCGTGTGCGTTTCTTGAATGGCGCGTTGGGGGTGATTGGTCACGACGACCCTCGCAGCACCCCTTCAAGTCTGAGCGATCTGTTTATCGATCTGGGCGCAACCAACCAAAAAGACTGTCCAGTCAAAATCGGGGACATCGCCGCGTTTGACCGGCCTTTCATGGATTTAGGTAACCGCCTGGTGTCCAAAGCGATGGATGACCGGATTGGGGTGGCAGTGGGCATTGAAACGCTTCGTCAACTGAAATCCACGCCTCATGAGATTTATTTTGTTTTCAGTGTGCAGGAAGAAGTGGGCTTACGTGGGGCGACCACTTCAGCCTTTGGCGTTGACCCCGATATCGGCATTGCTATTGACGTAACAGCTTCGGGGGATACGCCAAAAGGCCTGAAAATGGAAGTTGGATTAGGCAAAGGCGCTGCGATCAAAGTGCGTGATGGCGGGATGCTCTCCGATCCACGTGTCGTGGACTGGATGGTCAAGACCGGTGAAAAGAAAAACATTCCGTACCAATTGGAAATCCTCGAAGGGGGGACGACGGATGCCCGCGCGATCCAAATTTCCCGCGCGGGAGTTCCTGCTGGGTGTTTATCCATTCCCTGTCGCTATGTACATTCCCCTTCCGAAATGATAGATTACGCCGACGTTCAAAATGGGGTTAAACTACTTGTCGCAATGCTTGGTCAGACAATCCAACTTTAATCGGGTGCCAGTCATGGCCAATACGGCAATGGCACATCCTGGTTTCCCCAACCGTGATCAAAAAACTTCTCCTGGTATTCTTATTGGTCTTTCTAGGGGGGTGTACCAATGTCCCCGCAACTCCCAACCAGATTGATTTGGGTGAACCTCCAATTTCCCCAACCGAAACCCCAACCCCTTCCCCTATTGAAGATGCAGAATTGCTCGGGCCGCGTCCCCTGCGCGTATGGGTTCCCCCTGAATTTAATCCCGCCTCGGGTACAGAAGCTGCCCAGATTTTCCTTAACCGGCTTGATGAGTTTTCCACATTACATCCTGATATACAGATTGAAGTTCGGGTCAAAGCCTCCCTGGGGCCGGGTGGAATGCTCGATTCGTTGAATACCACCCAGGCCGTTGCGCCTGAAGTCTTGCCAGATTTGGTTGCCCTCCCTCGCCCGGTATTAGAAACTGCGGCCACGCGGGGTTTAATTTTTCCGCTGGATGGGGTGATTTCTGTTCAGGAAGATACGGACTGGTACGATTTTGCCAACCAACTAGCGCGTGTCGAAAACACCATCTACGGTTTATCTTTTGCCTGCGACGCACTTGTGCTGCTTTATCGAGTAGAAGTGGTAGGCGAACCCCCTAGAGATTGGACCACCACTCAACAGTTAGGTCTTCCATTATTGTTTCCGCTCGGATCACCTCAATCCCTTTTTACGCTGGCCTTGTATCAAGCAGCAGGCGGAAGCGTTCAGAATGTGAAAGGGCTTCCGATGATTACTCCCCCAACCCTTTCTGCCGTTTATGATTTTTATGTAGATGCAGAGGCGGGTGGAATTATCTCGCCTACATGGGTTAAATATCGTTCAGAAGAGGAGACCTTTCTTGCTTATCAGAATGGTGAAGTGGACATGGCGATTGCCTGGGTGTCTGCTTACTGGACCCGCGCGGGGGAAGGGGCCGCGTCCGGGGCGCTACCCACCCCTGGCGGAGTTCCGTTTACGCTTCTAACCGGTTGGGCGTGGGCGATCAGCAATCCGAATAGTTCGTATCAAGATTTATCTACAGAACTGGCACAATTTCTGACAGAAAGTGCTTATCTTTCCCGTTGGACACAAGCTGCTGGATACCTCCCGCCACGTCCATCCGTGTTAGCTTCCTGGCCAGAATCGCCGATGAGCGCGTTGGCCAGCCGGCTTGTCCTTTCAGCACAGTTAATTCCACCGGTGGAAATTGTCAACACGCTTGGCCCATTGCTTCAACAAACTACACTAGAAGTTCTCAACGGTCAACAGACCCCATTGCAAGCTGCACAAAGCGTTGCAAACCGGCTGGGTGGACCATAAAGCCGCTTTCCGATAGGATTCGCCGGTTAGTCGTAGGCTTGACTGCCTTCGCGGACAATGATATTATGATCGCCAATTGGCTGAAACGCTCAATAATCAATCTACGGCCAAGGATATAAGAGAAACATGTCTATTGCTGACGAGTTTCCGCTCGCTGAAGAAGACGTACCTGATAGTCAAATCATTATACAGCCGGATGTTCCGGTGTCCCAAGATACTCAAGAAGTAGGAGAGGAAAAGTCGGTTTGGGAACAGTTATGTGAGTTTGGTCTGGCTGAACCCGCAGTCCGGTTAGGAACACACCTGCTGGCAGTTGTACTGGTTGTTGCCGTCATCTTGGGGATGCGGCATTTTTACTTAAATGCCCAAGTAACGGATATCGAAATTCCCCAACGTACGGTGTTTGCTGCTTCTTTGGAGACGGAAGAAATCTCATCCATAAATCAAGAAAATGATCCCGAAGTTCCTGAGATGCCTGAACTGGCAACTGGGGATCAATTTATGGGAGGGATTCCCCGTTTTGCGTTGTTACGTACCACCATTCCTCAACGCCCTCGTGTGGATGTGGAAACGTATGTAGTGCAGCCCGGTGATACAGTGTTTGGCATTGCCGAGAAGTTTGGTCTCCGCCCGGAGACAATTTTATGGGGTAATTACGCAACTTTGCAAGATGACTCGCACAATCTTTACCCTGGTCAGGAATTGAATATTTTGCCGGTGGATGGCGTTTATCATCAGTGGAGCGCTGGAGAGAGTTTTACCAAGGTAACAGAGTTTTACGGGGTTTCTCCTGAAGCTGTGGTAGAGTACCCCGGAAATAAGTTAGATGTTTACGCATTCGACATCAGTAATCCATCGCTTGAGGCTGGTGATTGGTTGATCGTCCCCGATGGGCGCCGGGAGTTTGTGAATTGGGGACCGCCGATTATCACTCGTAGCGACCCGGCAGTGGCACGTACCTATGGGCCTGGTTATTGTGGGCAGGTATATGATGGTGCGGTTGGTTCCGGTGCATTTGTCTGGCCGACGACAGAAAAATTTGTGTCTGGGTATGATTTTAGTCCTGCCACCAATCACTATGGAATTGACATTGCTGGTTCGGCAGGCAATCCGGTCTTTGCCGCTGATGCAGGTGTGGTGGTCTATTCTGGCTGGAGTAACTTCGGTTATGGGTCGCTTGTCGTACTTGATCATGGGAATGGATGGCAGTCGCTTTATGCCCATTTGAGTGCGGTTTATGTGTCCTGTGGACAGAGCATTTTCCAGGCCGCTTCGATGGGCGCAGTCGGTAGTACCGGTAATTCCAGTGGTCCGCACCTCCATTTTGAATTAATGTACAATGGTGCGAAGGTTAATCCTTGGGATTTCGTTTCACCCTAAACGTCAATTTTCGGTAAACGCCTATACATTAACAAATTTGTAGCCCCCTGGCTTGGGGGCTTTTCTTTTGTTGAGACTTTTGATGTGATGATCCCAAAAGGAAAAAGATGATGAGATTGTGTCTCAGTTTGCCTGGAAAAGCAGCCTTTTCCCACAAGCAGTTGCAGTACCTGGCGCTTGCGATTGGAATTCTTTCACTGGGTTTCGGGGCCATATTTGTACGTTGGGCAAACGCCCCTGGCCCAGTCTCTTCGTTTTATCGCATGGCAATCGCCCTGGTTGTTCTGGTGTACCCGTTTTTCCGGCGAGCAATCAGGCGAGGTTTAAATTGGCGTGGTGTGTGTATTGCTTTCATTGGGGGGGTGTTTTTCGGGTTGGATATGTCGCTCTGGTCAACAGGGGTAACATTAAGTGGCGCAACGATTCCAACTCTACTGGCAAACACCGCTCCTGCCTGGGTGGGGTTAGGCGCGCTTATTTTGTTCCACGAGCGATTGAAATGGGCTTTTTGGATTGGATTGGCGCTGGCATTGATGGGCGCAGTGACGGTTTTGGGTATTGATCAACTCGACATAACTAAATTCGATTTAGGCGGCTTATTTGGAGCAGGTGCAGGAGTGTTCTACGCAGGCTATTTTTTGATCACACAGAAAGGGCGAGACCTGTTGGACGCATTGTCGTATTTGTGGATCAGCGTGGTAGGTTCAACAAGTGTCTTATTGCTGGTAATCCTGGTTCGTGGACAACCCCTTGTGGGGTACTCCGTTCAATCGTATTTGAGCTTCCTCGCATTTGGATTGGTCACGCAAGTAATTGGATGGCTGGCGATTAATTACGCACAGGGACATTTGCCTGCTACGATTGTATCTCCTATGCTGTTGGGGCAACCCGTGATGACGGCGATTCTGGCTGCCCTCCTCTTAGGAGAAACGCTTACTTTGTGGCAATTTTCAGGTGGAGTGATGGTTTTGGTGGGGGTATATCTGGCGCATCGCAGCCGGAATGGAATACAGTAGAGGCAACCCGGAGGATTTGAATTTATCTTGTCGAAGTAATGGGCCTCTGCTATAATGCACAAAGCATTGGGCGCGTAGCTCAGTCGGTTAGAGCGCTTCACTCACATTGAAGAGGTCGTGGGTTCGAGTCCCTCCGCGCCCACAAAATTAGGTAAAAGGTGTTCTTATGGAACACCTTTTTTGTTTTGCGCTTCTGATCATTTTGCGTTATGATTGAACTGATAACAGGAAAGTTAGTACCAATTGGGTAGATTTTCCTGTTGAGGTAAAAATTACGATGTTGAAAACGATAGTTGCACAATCATTACCCAACGACATTCCGTTGATAAGTGTCGTGGGTATTGGGTTATTGATTTTGGGGCTTGCTATTGGCTATTTAATCGGCCAGGGTAGGAGGAAGGGTAAGATGCGTCAAAAAACGGGGGAACGATCATCTGAAGGCCGTATAGATGAGCGATGGAAGAAAATCTATGAACTTACAACTGATTTAGGGAACACATTAAATTACGAAAAATTGTTAGATACTGCCCTGGATTTAAGTACTGCTGCTCTAATCCAAACAAATGAAACTTCCAGCCCATTGGTCAGCGCAGTTTTGCTGTTCGATCAAAGTGAATTGATTGTTCAAGCGGCGCGCCGTTTTACAAATGCAGATTTTCGATCTACTTTTCCGGGTATTAAAGGCGTGCTTGGGCAGGCAATCAATCAGGGCGAGGCAACCCTGACACAAGAAATCGCTCAAGACCCTGAAATTTCTCGTGTAGTCTCAATTCGCGCATGTAAATCGGCGTATTGCATTCCTCTTCGGAGTGGCCTGGATATATACGGCGTCCTGTTTTTTGCACATCCTGATAAAGACTTTTTTACACAAGAAAATTGCGAGATTTTGGATATTATGGCTGTCCAGGCTATGAATGCTATTCAAAATGCTCGACTGTACCAGGATTTGGAGCAAGAGAAAGAACGTCTGGCTGAAACACAAGAAGAAACTCGCCGAAAACTTGCGCGTGATTTGCATGATGGGCCGACGCAATCGGTGGCTGCCATTGCCATGCGCGTCAACTTTGCCCGTCGGTTAATTGAGCGCAGTCCTAAAGAAGCGTCCGAGGAGTTATTTAAGATCGAGGAGTTAGCCCGCAAAACGACCAAAGAAATTCGCCATATGCTATTTACCCTGCGTCCACTGGTGCTTGAGTCTAAAGGCTTGCGCGCGGCCTTAGAAGCCATGGCGGAAAAAATGCAGGAAACTTTCGGGCAAGATGTATTTATTGAAGTAGACGATAATATTGTGGCTCAACTGGATATGGGCAAACAGGGTGTGATTTTCAATATAGCTGATGAAGCGGTTAACAATGCACGCAAACATGCTCAGGCTGCACATGTTTGGCTCCGACTTAAGCCCTCACAAAGAGGATTGGCACTTTTAGAAATCCGTGATGATGGGATTGGTTTTGATGTCGAAAAAATGAAGTCATCCTATGAAAATCGGGGCAGCTTGGGGATGATCAATCTCAAAGAGCGTTCAGAGTTGATAAATGGCGTCTTGCAACTCCAATCCAAACTGGGAGTAGGTACACGCGTTCAAGTGTATATCCCCCTCACAGAGGAAGCTGCCGAACTGATCCTACATCGCTCATGAGCGTGCCAATGAACGCCTCTCAACGATGGCTGCGGTGGAGTGGTTTTCTTTTAGGTAGCATATTATTATTTTGGCTCCCCGTGGAAGATGTCAACTTGACTGCCGCAGTGATGTTGTCTGCGGCGGTTTGTTTTTGGGCTGCGATTGCCTTCGTAAAAAAATGGAGACTTCATTCGCATCACTACGCTTGGGCAGGTTTGATAGGAGGTCTAATCGTTGGTCCCGTTGGGTTTCTGCTGATGGTATTTAAAATCGGTCTTCATAGTCACGGGACGCCCGATTTTACAATGATGCAACTTCTTCAAATCGTAAGAATGTCACCATATTCGGGGATGAGCGGATTCTTTTTAGGCTGGGGAGTGCATCTCTACCGTTTATCCAGAAGGGCGTGAACATGCCAGTTGTTGCCGGGTTACATTATTTTTTATATGAGAGTAGCCCATCCAATAATCCACCTGTTGTCTTAATTCACGGTGCTGGAGGATCTCACCTAAGTTGGCCTCCGGAAATCCGGAGATTAGTTGGATATAATGTATATGCCATTGACCTGCCTGGACATGGAAAATCTGACTCCCATGGCGAGCAAACGGTTTCGGTTTATGCAGAGCAAGTTCTTGCGTGGATGGAGGCGTTAAATTTGTACCGGGTTTTTGTTGTCGGACATTCGATGGGGGGGGCTATTGCGATATCCATCGCGGTAAACACCCCTGCCCGCGTTGTTGGATTGGGGCTGTTGGGAATTGGTATTCCGTTAGAAGTTCCTAAGGACATCCTTGAGAACCTCTCGAATCCTATTATGGTTCCTTCCGCGCTGAACAGGCTCATGGCACTATCATTTGGGACCGGTGCGAATCCCCGTCTTGTTGAGTTGGTTTCCAAACGTTTAGCCGAGACGCGCATCAGTGTTCTGCAGGGAGATTTTTTAGCCTGTATCCGGTATAACATGATGGAAGCGATTGAAATGATCGATCAACCCGTCATCCTTATTTCGGGGGCACAAGACCAGATTGTTCCGTTACGACATGTGCAACTTTTGAGCAAAAAAATCAAAGGAGCAGAATTGGTCGTTATTCCGGATGCAGGCCATATGGTGATGCTGGAACATTCGACTGAAGTAGCCGAACAATTAGTGGAATTTCTTCAGCAGTATGAATTTTTCCCGTAACTATTTTGGCTCTCCGTTTTTAGCGAGAAATTCTCCTACCCCGTTAATTACGGTAGCCCCACTATTTTTTCAATATGGTTTCTATTAAAGGGATGGCCGCCTGGACTGCGCGCGCGCGATGACTGAGTTGATTTTTCGTCCCATAGGGGAGTT
>DATDOR010000206.1:0-12005 GCA_035293165.1 Anaerolineales bacterium
GTAGAAATGCAAGTCATTCATCCACCTTACTTTGATTCAGGCTAGAACAGGCCTCTTCCCTCGGGGTTTCAAAAACTTAATCGAGATCTTGAAAGTGACTAAGCCAGCCGGTTGATGCCATCGAACGCGGCCGTCTTATAACATTCCGCGAGCGTAGGATAATTGAAGACCGTGTTGATGAAATAATCTATCTTCCCCCCAAACGCCATGACCGTCTGGCCGATGTGGATGAGTTCGCTGGCTCCTTCGCCGATAATGTGAACGCTGAGTAGTTGCCGGGTTTCCAGGTGAAAGATCAGTTTGAGCAAGCCGGTCTGGTCGCCGATGATCTGGCCACGGGCAATTTCTTTGTACTGCGCTTTGCCTATTTCGTATGGGATGCCCTGGGCGGTCAGTTCTTCTTCGTTCGGGCCGCAGGTGGAAATTTCGGGGATGGTATAAATGCCGTAGGGGAAAAGCTCGGTAAAACTTTTCGTTTCCACGCCAAAGGCATGGCAGGCGGCGACCCGGCCTTGTTCCATCGAGGTGGAGGCCAGGCTGGGGAAGCCGATGACATCTCCGACAGCGTAAATGTTCAGGACTGGTGTCTGGTAATTTTCATTAACCGAAATTCGCCCGCGTCCGTCCGCGCCCAAACCCACTGCATCTAAATTCAACTTTTTCGTCGCCCCTGTCCGCCCGATGCTGTACAATGCTTTTTCTGAGACGATTTGTTTGCCGCTTTCCAGGGAGATTTTGACCCGCTCACCGTTTTCGTCCTGGACGGGTTCGATGGTTTTGACCGATTCGCCCAGCCGGAGCGTAGCGCGGTTTTCCCGCAGGTGGTAGGCGAGCGCGTCCATGATCTCTTCGTCCACGAACGAGAGCAAACGGTTGCGCTGGTCAATGAGTGTGACCCGTACCCCCAACGCGGCGAAGATACAGGCGTACTCCAATCCAATGACACCCGCACCGACAATCGCAAGGGAACGCGGAAGTTTTTCCAGGCTGGGGACATCATCGCTGGTGAAGATACGATGCCCGTCAAAAGGGATGTGAGCATCGCACGTGGCGCTCGTGCCAACGGCAATGATAATGTTTTTTGCGGTGACGTCCCGCATGGTTCGGTCATCGAGAAAACTCAAACGCACGGTGTGGGCATCCACGATTGAGGCCTCAGCAGCGAATAAGTCCACCTGATTCCGCATCAGTTGGTGGCGCGTGACTTCGATTTCATGTCGAATGACGTAATCCACGCGGTACAGCAGGTCATCCATCGTAATTTTATCTTTGACGGTGTAGGAGGCCCCGTAAATGCCGCGCAGGCGGTAGCCGGACAGGTACATGACCGCTTCCCGCAGGGTTTTGCTGGGAATGGTGCCGAGGTTGATGCACACACCACCGACCACCCCTTTGCGCTCCGCAATAGCGACACGTTTGTTGAGCTTGGCGGCCTGGATGGCAGCACGCTGTCCCGCTGGGCCAGAGCCAATCACAACAAGGTCATAGTCGTAGTTATCCATCGTATTTCCTTATAAACTCTTCAGCCTTTTCCACAAGATTCCGACTGCCGATGAAGAGGGGAACGCGTTGGTGCAATTTTTGGGGTTTAATGTCGAGGATGTTTTGATAGCCGTTCGAGGCATACCCTCCAGCCTGTTCGGCCAGATAGGCAAGCGGATTTGCTTCATAGAGCAGGCGTAATTTTCCGGTGGGTTTACCATCCTCGGTAACTTCTCCTGGATAGAAGTAAACGCCACCTGACAGGATATTTCGATGAAAATCGGCGACGAGCGATCCGACATACCGCGCGGGTAATCCTTTAGACTCCCCATCCAATCCTTGCAAGTGTTTGATATATCGTCGAACCCCTTCACTCCATTTTCGCTCGTAACCCTGGTTGACACTGTAGTATCTGGGTTTCGCAGGAATACGAATATTGGGATGAGAAAGCAGGAATTCGCCCACGCTGGGGTCAAGCGTAAACCCGTGGACACCGTGGCCTGTCGAATACACAAGCATAGTGCTCGCTCCATAAAGCAAATACCCGGCCGCAATAATCTTCCGGCCTGGTTGCAAACAATCGTCCAGGGTTCCAGGTCCTTCCTCGGATAATCGCCGATAAATTGCGAAGATTGTCCCAATGCTCACATTGTAATCAATGTTGGAGGAGCCATCGAGCGGATCATACAATAACACGTATTTTCCAAGTGGGAATTCCTTGGGAATAGGCACAATATTTTCATGTTCTTCCGAGGCGATCACAGCCAGCCGTCCCGTGTGATCTGTGAGCCGAAAAAGCGTCTGGTCAGCAAACACATCCAGACGCTGGACTACTTCCCCTTGCACGTTGACTTCGCCATCGGCCTGGCCGATGATCTCGACCAATCCGGCCCGATTGGTGTGGCTGGCGATGATTTTTCCTGCCAGGGCAATGTCATAGAGCAAATAAGTCAAATCCCCGGTGGCTTCGGGGTGGTATTGCTGCTCTTCGAGAATGTGCCGTTCGATGGTGGTGATTTTGTTAGAAAATCTAAGATGGGGTTCCATGCGCCTGAGATCTCCTTGGTTCCTGAAAAAAGGTTAATTTAGTCTACATGGGTTAAGAAGGGAAGTCAATGTTATACTGAAAACTTGATTAATATTACCGAGGCAGTGAATCCTGAAGCGGGTTAATTAGGATACACGTTTAAATTTTATTATATGAAAGGAACCTCCACGATGCTTGACTTTATGCCTCTCGAGCATGCTTTTACAAACCGCCCGGTACATTCCTGGCTTAAATCCATCCGAGTCTCCTACGCGCCTTCTATCAGAAGTCCGCTTCTCGACCACTTCGCGTCTGGATTACTAGAACATTTTGCCTTGTTGGGGCACGAGACCCCAACAAGGCCGGACAACGAGACGACGATGATTTTAACGACAGCCCCATTTGGCGAGGCGCTCAACTGGCGCGAAGCATTGCTATTTGTTGCCCGAAAAAAATTTAATATCGCTTCATCCCCAACGATTTTCACCATTATTCCCGTTTCCGAAGAAGATTTACACAAAACGCTGGCATACTTCGAGGAAATCCTGGAAAAAGATCCACCAGACCCCAAGGACTATGAATTTCCAGGCCTTTCTCCGAGTGCGTACCACACCCTGTTTGAACAGGGGCGGCGGGGTGGCCCAATTATGGCACTGGCCCGGTTGCTACAAAGCCAGGCCAAGTGCATCCGCATTATCTTACTCGTCGGGGAGGACGAGCCGAAATATGCCTACTTGTTCGATCTCGTCGGCGCACATCCACGTGTCGAAGCGATTGATTCTTCCTTTTTCTATTCCGACATCGTGCTGCGCATTGTGACGACATTGAGCACTCGAGAGATCACTGCCCACCAAGTCGTCGGGCCACCCATCGAATACGACGTTTGGGATCGCCTCTCCACCCCGCGCGCAATGCAACACGCTGCACTTGAATTGGGTAAACGAAAATTTTTCACGGAAATGGTACGCATTGCCGATCTCGTTCACGTGCCGATGGTAGCGAACACCGTCGCCAGCCAGTATAGTGAAGGATGTTTCGCCACTTGGGACCCGGAAATTAACGCGCTGGTGACGACGATTACCGGCAGTGCGCGACCGGTAGACAAAGATCATATTGGTGAAAATGATCTGGCTGTGATCGTCGGGACAAGGGAGGATGGTGAAGGGGCCATCGTCCGGCATGTAAACGGCAAACAAAATGACCCGCCCTCTTCCGAAGCGGTGGAAATGATGGAAATGGATTTTTCGCTACCCAGGATCATGCTGGGGGATGTGTTGCCCACCCCCGCGCAGGTTCCGGTGGTGCGTTCCAAACTCCATGGGCACCGGGGGGTGTCCGCATACCGTCCTGAACGGGTTGAGTTCGTTCCGCTCGATCCTCCCTTTTACACTTATCCTGTTTCCTGTGCAACCGAAGCCCAGGCAAGGGGAATTGTAGCCGCATTTGCCCGCTCAGAAGCCCTGCGTAATCCCGATGACCCGCGCAAACTGGTTTTCACCGTACTACCGGGACACGGCATCGTCATCGCCGAAAAATGGGTGGCGGGCACGAAGCCATTTCAAACCATTATGGAATTTATGGATGCAGGATTTATTCACGTGGTTAACCGTATTCCCCAAGGGCCGTTGCAATATGTTCGAGGCAAAGGGGGCGCAATGGAGATAGAAGCTTTATGATCCCGGTACAAGTTAAGCGTCCAATTGGATTCATGCTGATCGTCATTGGGGTGATTGGGATTGTGTTAGGCGCCATAGGGATCTACCAGTTATGGCAAGCCAAAACCAGTTTAGAAACCAGTTTGCTAAGTGCTCTCGCCGCCACACAAGAAATGCTGGAAGTCACCCAATCTGGGTTAACCAACGCCAGTAATTCACTCACTACCCTTGATACCAATATCACCCGCCTTAATTCTACGATTTTGACAGTTGCCCAATCGCTCAATGGTGCTGTGCCAGTACTGGATAGCATCTCCATCCTTTTACAAGACGAACTGCCTACCACCCTCAAAGCGACTCAAACTTCTCTGGAAACAGCTGAAGCCAGCGCACAACTCTTAGACGGGGTAATGCGAGCATTAACAGCCATTCCATTTTATCCTGGGGAACCGTATAACCCAGAAGTGCCGCTTCATGTTTCCGTGCAAAACGTAGCCGCCAGCCTGGAAAACATACCCGACTCCCTCACGGACATTGGCAGTCAATTGGAAACCAACAAGGAGGGTTTTTCGGATATCGAAGATGATCTGATTGCCTTGTCCATCTCACTGACAGGCATCAGTACGGATATTTCAAATGCCAAAACTACGATAGCAGATTATCAAACCCTTCTCGCTTCAATAGAGACACAAATTGATTCGATGGAAGCGAGCCTGGCTGGTATACTCGCCTCTGTGGCATGGTTTTTGAGCATTTTAATTTTCTGGCTTATGTTCACGCAAATTGGCCTGATTCTTCAGGGACTATGGGTTACCGGGCTTGAAATATTCCGCTCAACCCAAAATTTCGCATCTGAATAACGAACCTGTAATAGAACACCCTTGTTGGGGGAGGACTTGTCCTGTACAATAAACAAACCCGTTTTACTGGATCACCCCCGCATCAGGAGTCTGACCTGAGTATATATACGAAACCCAAGAGCGCAATGAAGGCCCTCAGTATCAGCTCGGCTGCGCGAACACACCCTGGCAAAATTCGGCAGGTAAATGAAGATTCGGTATTTACCTTCATTCGCCCTGCAAAAAATGAGGATGCGTTAGGGTTATTGTTGGTTGCCGATGGCATTGGTGGGCACAAGGCAGGGGATATTGCCAGTAAATTGGCGACAACCACCATTTTTGAATCCCTATCCTGGTTTTTAGAAAAGGACCAGACACAAGATACCCGGCCCATTCATAGTTCCCCAGAATTAGACTCCAACAATTTCATTGAAAAAAGGCTGCGGCGCGCCGTTGGGATCGCAAACCAAAAAATTTTCGAATATGCCCAAAATAATCCCGAAAAAGCCGGGAATATGGGAACCACTATCACCTCTGCCCTGATTTGGAAACACTCCGTAGTCATAGCCCACGTAGGGGATAGCCGGGCCTATCTTTTCCGCAATGGTATTCTCCATCAACTCACTGAAGACCACTCGTTCGTAGGCCAGCTGATCCGTCGAGGACAGTTGCCCTACGAAGCTTATTACGAACACCCCAGACGAAACGTCATCACGCGTGCGCTAGGCCAATTCCCGGATGTCCAAATTGACATCCGCACCGACACAATCCAATCGGGCGATTTACTTCTCCTGTGTAGTGATGGCCTGTGGGAAATGATAAGAGATAAAAAGATCTCGGAATACCTGGAAAAAACCGAGAACCTGGAAGAAACTGTCAATTATATGATTGACGAAGCCATTGCTAACGGTGGGCCAGATAACATCAGTATTGTTCTAGGCAAAATCACAACCGCAAACACCCATGACACCTGAATTTTCAAATTTTGGTAGATACCAAATCAATAAAGAGCTCGGTCGAGGAGGGATGGCGACAGTATATGATGCCTCCGATCCGCGCTTCGAACGGAATGTAGCGATTAAGGTTCTGCCGCGCGAATTTCTGCATGATCCTCAATTCCGCGCCCGCTTTGAGCGGGAAGCCAAAACCGTTGCCCTGCTAGAACATCCGGCCATTGTCCCCGTGTATGATTTTGGGGAGCATGACGGGCAGCCCTATATCGTTATGCAATTGATGAATGGTGGCTCCCTGGCCGACCGGCTTGAAAAAGGGGCTATCACACCCGCGGAAGCCGCGAAAATCCTTACCCGGCTAGGACAAGCCCTCGACGTTGCCCATAGCAAAGGCATTATCCACCGCGATCTAAAACCTGCCAACATCCTTTTTGACCATTACGGAAATGCCTTCCTCTCTGACTTTGGCATCGCCCGGCTCAGAGAGGCGGGCGGTGCAACGCTTACAGGGAGCCAGATTATCGGCACCCCGGCTTACATGAGTCCCGAACAAATCCAGGGCGAAAAAACCATCGATGGGCGCAGCGATATTTATGCGCTTGGCGTGATCTTATTCTTAATGCTCTCCAATGAAATGCCTTTCAAAGCAGATACTCCGGCCAAAGTGATGATCGCCCACATCATCGAACCGGCCCCAAGCATCCTGATTTTCAAGGAAGATCTTCCCCCTGGAATTGATGGTGTCATTGATCGTGCGTTGGCTAAAGACCCTGATGACCGCTATCAAACCGCGTCCGAAATGGCCGAGGATTTTGCAGAGGTGGTACGCGCTTCTCAGGCATTAACTCGACCAACACCTGTTACTGAGCCTACCCTCGATGCCCAGACGCCAAAAACCGCGACAGTTACACGCCTGTCCGCTCCCAAACCCGGCACCTGGCCCGGGAGAACAGTCACGCCCCAGCCTTCAACCTCCCCGCCAACCACTGCCCCTCAACCACAGGCTAAACCTGTAAAACCTCACCGGCCCTGGATTCTGTTTGTCATCGGCGGGGTAATCGTCCTGGCGATCTTGATCGGAGGGGGGTTTCTGATCGCTGCCCTGGCCGGAGGGGGACGCGGGACCCCGGTCGCGGCAGCAACCACCGAAGTTGCTGCTACCCCTTCCCCCACAGAGATTCCTCCCAATCCCACTGAGGAAGCCACCCCTACACAGGCGCAAGTAGCCGTGGCCGCGACCGATTCCCCAGAACCCACAGAAAATCCGACCCTCCCCCCCGCCGAAACTCCGACCGAACTTCCAACCGAAATTCCTCTCGCTGGTCCTCCGGTCATTGGCGGTGCAGATAAAATTGCCTATATTCGTGATAGAGAAATTCGTGTCGTCAATCTTGACGGTTCGAATGAAATTACCATGACTTCGGATGGCGGGTTGAAAACCAATTTACAATGGACTTCAGATGGGAAGGAATTATTTTATATTGATGAAAAGTGTATTCGTGCGCTCGATTTAAACTTGACTGCAACTTTTACCGCTTGTTTTCTGAATGCCGGAAGACTAGAGGGGTATTCCATTTCAGCACTTGGGGATCAATTTGCGATTGCGATGGACAATGAATTATTTATCGTGCCTTTCGATCGCACACAATTTAGTCCTGTTAGCACGCGAAAAAATTTAATGGATATGGCTACATGTACTTTTTACGCACCCTTAAACAATTCAAAGGATCATAAATACAAGGACATCCGTTGGTCGAGAGACGACCAAACCATTGCTGTAAAAATTAGCGGCGTGGGAAACGGCGCCACTGCCGGCTTGAATGTTGATCAAATTCTCACGCTTGACATCAGTAGTTGTGATGATTTTTCGAGAACGTTAGATATTATTCCGGGAGTTCGTTTTAATATTGATGAATACGACGAGAAACCTGTTCTCACCTCGTGGGATTGGAATCGCGTGTTGAACCTTTTTGCAATGACAAGCTACACTTCGCGAGATAATTTTGGCGAGTTATACATTTACAATGGCGAAAGACAAACTGGAGAAAAATACAATCCACTCGGCGGAATTTGTTGCTATCGAGATGCGCGGTGGAGTCCCGACGGAACACACCTCCTCTTTGCTTATCAAGAATTCGCTACTGGAGCACCCACAGAACTTTATCTCGTCTCGTATGGGACAGGGGCATTACCCATGCCATTGCCATTGATCCCATTAACCAATCAAAGGGAATTTCCAGAACCAGCCTTAAGACCAGCCATAAGGACGTCCCCTTAATGAACCAGAGCCGAGTTTGAAACTCGGCTTTTTTTTACATGCTTGCCATTGACGGCTCTCAAGGTGAAGGTGGAGGGCAGGTTTTACGAACATCACTCACCCTCGCCTGCCTGACCCAGACACCCATCCAGATCAAAAACATCCGCGCACGGCGGCCCAAACCTGGCCTGCAAGCCCAACATTTGCAGGCAGTCAGAGCCGCGGCTGCGATCAGCCAGGCGAAGGTCAGCGGGGATAAACTGGGGTCGCAATCCCTTTATTTTGAACCCAACCCCATCCGGCCCGGCGAATACCGCTTCGACATTGGCACGGCAGGAGCCACGACCCTGGTTCTGCAAACGATCTTTTTGCCATTGTGTTTTGCTGATGGTGTTTCCCATGTGACGATCACCGGGGGGACACATGTTTCCTGGAGTCCGGCTTTTCATTACCTGGATGGGCATTGGCTTCCCACTTTGCGCCAGATGGGGATTGGGGCATCGTTGAAGCTGAACCGGGCGGGGTTTTATCCCCCGGGCGGGGGGCAAATTCGGGCGGAAATTCACACGGTCGGGAGTCTGACGCCCATTCGCTGGACAGAACGCGGACAATTGCTGGGGATACGCGGCCTGTCTGGGTCAGCAAACCTGCCCGCGCACGTAGCCCAACGCCAACGGGATCGCGCCATCCAACGCTTAGGAAAGGTGGCAAAAATTGACCTGTTAGCAATGTCTGCGCCCTCACCCGGTTCAATGCTGCTGCTACAAGCGGAATATGAACAGGGAGGGGGTTGTTATATTGGATTGGGGAAAAGGGGGAAACCAGCCGGGCAAGTCGCGGAAGAGGCCGCAACCTCGCTGGAGAAGTTCATGGCTACTCCGGCAACAACGGATGAATATCTGGCCGATCAGTTATTGTTGCCCTTCGCGTTGGCGGGCGGGGTTTCAGAAATCCACACCATTGAAGTGACCCAGCATTTGCTGACGAATGCAGCGGTGATTGAGCAATTTGATCGAGCGGCGATCACGATCGAGGGCGCGCTGGGCCACCCCGGCCGGATCAGGGTCGATCCCCGTTAGGGCAAGGGAAGTAATTCAAACTCAGCGACGCTGATCCGGGCTTCGCTCTCATTCATGGGTTCGCTATCCTGCCACACCGGCCCCAAATACATATACCGGGGATAAGCAGGGTCCGTGTTCATATCCACCCGCAGGTCTTTTCGCAATGCCTGGTTGAGTTCATCCCGCAAGGTGTTGAAAAGACCGGGGACGGTGTAAAGCGCAGCCTGTTCCAATCCCATCAAGATAGGTTCACTCCAGGTGCGGCCATCCCAATAGGAGAGGGTGGCTTCAGTGATTTGCCCATTTTGGACGATGATGGCGTGACGGCGGCGTTCCGTCGAAAATTCGACTTCTACGGCCAGACGATAATGGGTAATGCCAGCGTTGTACCATTGCGTTTCTGCCGCGTTAAGGAGAGGGATAGTGGCCTCCGGGTAGTGTTTTTCGCGATTGGCGAAAAACCCGATGAATAGCAGCGCCAGGATAGTAATCCCGGCAATGAGGAAGAGGAAGATTTTTCTCATAAGGGGATTATAATCGAGAGGATGCTTTCTCTTGTTGACAGATATACCCTCTTGAATATCGCCCGCCAGACGCTGAAGCAGTATCTTTCGAAGGATACATTGCCCGATTTGCACACAGAAAGCGCCGAATTGCTTGAACCCCGCGCATCGTTTGTCACGTTGCGGGTACGGGAAACGGGGGAATTGCGCGGATGCAGGGGAGAAACACATGCCCGGCGACCTTTGATTGAGTCAGTTGCTTACATGGCGGTTGCCTCTGCAACCGATGACCCGCGTTTCCCTTCTGTCCAGGCTGAAGAGGTCCCACACTTGCACATCGAAATCAACGCGCTCACCCCGCTTGCATCTATCCAGCCCCAAGAAATCGAAATTGGGCGGCATGGCCTGATGATAGTCAAGGGGGCGTATGCCGGGTTGCTGCTCCCCGAAGTCGCTACGCGATACCAATGGGATGCAGAAACCTTTCTGCGAGCCATTTGCCGAAAAGCCGGATTGCCTGAAAATGCCTGGAAAGCCTCAGAAACCCGGTTGTTTGGCTTTGAGGCTGAAGCTTGGGGGGAGGAATAGCCCCGGTAAAATTTTGGTACACTCCCCCTCATGCTCGAAACCGAACCCCTCTTCCTCGATGGCTGGACCGCCCGCGCCCGCATCCCCGAATCCCCTGTTTACCCTGCCGTATCACTCCCACCCCTCACCCTCCTCCTCCACGGCTGGCAAGGCGACGAAACCGCCATGTGGGTCTTTGCCAACCGGCTCCCCAAAAACCATCTCCTCGTTGCCCCCCGCGCCATCTATGCAGCCTCCCAAGGCGGGTACAGTTGGGTCGAGCGTGTCCAGGGCTTTCCCCCCTTCGCCTCTTTTCAAACGGCTATCCAAAGCCTGCTCGATTTACTGGACAAAATAAAAGCCACACTCGATCATGATCCCGGCTTGATCAACTTCGTAGGTTTCAGTCAGGGGGCGGCGCTGGCCCAGGCGTTTGCCGCCACCTATCCCAGTCGGGTGGGATTATTAGCTGGACTCGCGGGGTTCACTCCCCCAGGCATCGAAACGCTCCTTCCCCAACAACCCCTCTCCGGCAAACGTGTCTTCGTCGCTCACGGCACTGAAGACGAAACCGTATCCATCGCCATCGCCCGCCAGGGTATCGCTACCCTCGAACAACTTGGCGCGAAAGTCACCTACTGTGAAGACAACGTCGGCCACAAACTGAGTACCCATTGCTTCCGCGCCCTCGGAGCGTATTTTGCCTGAATAGGAGCCACCATGTCCCTACTCCGATCCTTCGAAAACCGCCCTCCGATCCGTATCCTGATCGCCGAACGCTTCCTCGAGGCCCAGGCCAGACTGGAAAAACTCCTCTCCGAGACCGATGACATGGAAAGTGTTGGCATCGCCTCCAACGGGAAAGAAGCTATCTCCCTGGCCGCCGAACTGCACCCCGCCATCGTCCTCCTCGACATTGACATCCCCGGCGGTGCGCTGACCACCATCAAGAAAATCCGCCAGCAATCTCCTATCGTTCAAATCATCGTCCTGGGCTATGCAGGGCAGCCGGAAGACGAACAGCGCGCGAAAAAAGCAGGTGCAGCCGCCTTCCTCGAAAAACCTTTCACCGACGAAGCCCTCCTTGCCTTAATCCGCAGCCTGCACCATGCCAAATTCCAGGCTCCCAGCCTGCTCCGGCGCATGGAACGGGAAAGCTATGCAGGCCTTCATGACCGGATGCGCAAATACATGGAGGCGAGCGAAGTCAAGCAAAAAATCCGTCACATGCTTGGCGACACTTTTGAGAAGGGGCTTGCCGAACACCGGATTGTCCTCACCCGGCCCGAACGTGCTCGCCTTTTTAAGTTGATCAAGAAAGAAATCCTCGAGGAAATCCTGAACGAATAGATTTTTGCAACCTTGTGTTTAAGATGAACCTCCCACCCGAACTCATTCATACCCTGCGCAACACCACGCGCGTCGCCGTTCTGACCGGGGTAGGTATCTCCGCCGAAAGCGGCATCCCCACCTTCCGCGAAGCCCAAACCGGCCTGTGGGCACAATACGACCCCAGCGAACTTGCCACCCCCGACGCCTTCCGGCGAAACCCCAAACTCGTCTGGGAATGGTACGCATGGCGACGGGACAAAATGTTTTAATGAAGGCGTCGTCATCGAAACCTGGGATGGCACGGAAATCCCCCCGCATTGTCCCCACTG
>DATDOR010000207.1:0-4282 GCA_035293165.1 Anaerolineales bacterium
AAGCGGCCATTACGATGGCAAACAAATTCTTCTGGATGAGCCATATCCATTAGAACCCAATACCAGGTTGATCATTACTGTTTTGCCGGACCCAAAAAAAATCAGCGAGGAGCGGGAAGAATGGTTAACATTGTCACTGAATGGTCTGGCTCAGGCTTATGGTGATGAGGAAATTGAGTACACCCTGGATATGATTAAGCGGGAAAACCCAGATGGATAAACAAATGAGAAGGGTATGGTTCAAATGAGTTGAAGCGGGCATTTCGCTGGTCGAGTAGCCGATGCTTTTTCGGCGTATCGAGACCAAGATACCCGCTTTTCTGAGCAAAACCGCTTGATTTCGATACGGGCGACGAAAAACATGTCGCCCTACTCAATCTGCGCTCAACCGAAATGAAACACACACAAATGAGAAACCCACAAATGAACAAGGGGTAGATGGACGAACTCACGACCTCTCAATTATCCCGCGAACACCTGGCCCTGCTGTTCCGGTTGACGAAGATATTCAACTCTTCGCTCCATCTCGAAACCGTCTTGAACCAGGTGATGGACGAAACCATCGCGGCCGTCCGGGCAGAACGAGGGTTCATCATGCTACGGGATGAGCGGGGCAGGCTAGAATTTCAGACTGCCCGCGGCATGTCGCGTGAAACCATTGACCATCCCGAATTCGAAGTTTCCCGGAGTGTGGTCGAGACAGTCGCCCGCACCGGGGAAGCCGTGTTTACCAGTGATGCACAGGAAGACGCGCGGTTTTTAAGGCGGACGAGCGTCATCGGGCTGGGGCTGCGCTCGATTTTGTGCGTCCCACTGCAGGTGATGGACATCGTGACCGGAGTCATGTACGTGGACAACCGGCTGCAAGCGGGTATCTTCAAAGAGGCGGATCTCGAATTGCTTACTTCGATTGCGTCCAGCGCAGCGGTCGCGATTGAAAACGCCCGCCTGTACCAGGTGGCGCTCGAAAAAGCGCGCATGGAAAAGGATTGCCCGCTGCCCTGTTCATGGTTTTCGCACGGAACATCGTGCGCGAAACGGTCGGGCGGTCGTCCGCGCCCGGAGAAGCGATCACTAAGGGGAATCGCCGGATTTGCCAGGAATCTTCCCAGGGGTTGTACATTACCCTGATCGATGCCTGCCTCGACCCGGAAATGGGCAAGGTCACCTATGCGAATGCGGGTCACAACCCGGGCTTGCATTACCAGGCAGAAACGCGAACCATCGAGACGCTGATGCCCACCGGAATGCCGCTCGGTATTGATGACGAAGCCGTTTACGGTTCGCGCGACCTGTATTTCAACCCGGGCGATGTCCTTTTGCTATACACCGACGGCGTTACGGAAGCCATAGACTCTGCCGGAGAGGAATTCGGTTTGGAGCGGTTGAAATCCGTGCTCCAGGTGAACGGGCAAAAACCTGTCGTAGAGATCATCGCCGAAATTTTACGGGAAGCGGAGAATTTTACGGGCGCGGCGCCCTTATTTGACGATACGACTCTCGTCATTTTCAAACGTCTTTCATAAAATTCAGGGGATGGGTTTCGGAGGGACGCTCTTCATTTTGACAACAACCCCCTCCCCATACATCTGGTTATAATTCAACACATTATGGACTTTGTTCTTCACAATCTGAGATTACAAGAACTCGTCGCCATTGTTCGTGAAAACAAGCGTTTTTACGACGATTTTGTAAACTTTTTGCAGGAAGAAGGCTACAAAACCATTCTCGAATTTATTAGGGACGAATCCGACGAGAAAGCAAGTTCAACTATTTCAAAGTATTTAGCCGCAGCAGTGATGTGAAGTTATATGATGGACTCCTGCGCCCATATTCAAATTCAAAAGCAAAATGGTATTTTCTTGCCTGGTTGTTGCGTGATGCGGCCACCCAGCGTCTCCAACCCTTGTTGAACAGTGTGCCCGGTCAAACGATGACTGAGCGCAAGACTTATTTGCTCAACGAGATTCGTAAATTTGTTGAGCCGCTTTTTCCAGAAAGTGAAAATTGGGAATGGCCCGCCATCTCCGAAGTGATGCTTGCCAGGCTTGAGGGCAGCAGAAGAGCGTTAAAAGGTGCGCTGTTCGAGGAAATCATAAGAAGAAATCTTGATCAGCTGCTTAAAGAAAACCACCTTCCTCTGGAGATCAGTAAAAGTCAAGTGACAATTGGAAGTGAGACCTATGACGTGATGGTCTCCGGGCAAAAAGGTTCATTGTTACTGCCCGTAAAAACCCGTGAAACGATGGGTGGAGGCCATGCCCTTCTGTTCACAAGAGACATTTACAAATCCATTCTGGTTGCTACGGAAAACGGTTATCGCTGTGTCCCGATTGTGATCGCAGAATCTTGGGCAGGGGATTTGGAGACTTTGAAATCCGAACTTTATATCTTCATTCAAGCCAATCCTAATCAAGTGACCGCCCTTGAGCCACTTCTGGCAAAGAAGTTGATCGAATTACTCCCGCTATTGCATGAGTTATAGCAAGGCCAATTGGGAAACTCGCTTGCGCGCCATCTCGCAATACTCGGGGTTGCTATCCATTCCCACAAATTTTCTCCCAAGTCTTTGTGCAACAACTGCCGTTGTGCCACTTCCAATAAAAGGATCAAGCACGATCCCTCCCTCGGGACATCCGGCTAAAATACACAACTCCACCAGTTTTTCAGGAAACACGGCAAAATGGGCCTCGCGGAATTTCGATAATGGAATCTCCCATACTGTGCGGCGGTTTCTCCCTTTGGGATGAAACGCCTGATCCCATCTCCCATTGTGTAAATTGGAATTGCCTTGATTTTTCCCCTGTTCAGGGGTGCCGTTAACCTTCCCAAAATGATTACGCCCCCCCTTCATCCGGCTATTTTCTGAAAACGTTACGTGCGGTTCGCGGATCGCATCAATGTCATAAAAATAATTTTGGCCTTTTGAAAATAAAAAAATATATTCATGGTCGGTCGTCGGTCTGGTTTTGACAGAGGAGGGCATTGCATTCGGCTTGTGCCAGATAATGTCCGATCTTAGAAGCCACCCTTCTCTTTTGAGCGCAAACGCAACCTGCCAGGGCATTGCTAAGAGTTCGCCATCCTCGTATTTATCGCCTAAATTCAACCAAAGCGTACCATCCTCTCTCAATACCCGTAAACACTCTCGAAAAACCTCATCGAGTGCATGAACATAATCTTCAGGCGATTTCTCATTACCAATTTGAACAGGCGTACTATAATCCCGCTGATTGTAGTACGGAGGACTGGTCAGAATACAATGCACAGAGTCATCAGGTAAATTTCTTAACCCAATCTTGGCATCCTCATGGATAATTTGGTTAATCCAGTTTTCTGTCATCATATGTTCACCTTTACCTTTGCGTGCCTCTATTTATACCACTGATCCCAACATCCTTAACCAAAACATCGGTTAAAATACCCCGGCTCTCATACCCAATCTCTAATTACCAATTACTCAATTCTCCCTCCCTATGCCCTCCCCCCTCAACTTCCAATCCATCCTCCTCTCCCTCCAACACTTTTGGGCCGAAAAGGGCTGTCTCCTCTGGCAGCCCTACTACTCCCAGGTTGGCGCAGGAACCATGAACCCTGCCACCGCCCTCCGCGTCCTCGGCCCTGAGCCGTGGAACGTTGGCTACGTCGAACCCTCCGTCCGCCCCGACGATGGGCGCTACGGAGACAACCCCAACCGCTTCCAACTGCACTACCAGTTCCAGGTCATCCTCAAACCCGACCCCGGCAACCCGCAGGAACTTTACCTGCAATCCCTCGAAGCCATCGGCATCAACCCTCGCGAACACGACATCCGTTTTGTCGAAGATAACTGGGAATCGCCCGCCCTCGGCGCGTGGGGACTCGGCTGGGAAGTCTGGCTGGACGGGCAGGAGATTACCCAATTCACCTACTTCCAACAGGCCGGGGGGCAAATCCTCGACCCCGTCTCCGTCGAAATTACCTACGGCCTCGACCGGATCCTCATTGCCCTCCAGCACGCTGATGCCATTTGGGATACCCCGTGGAACGACCAGATCAGCTATGGAGAAGTGCGTCGCGTCGAAGAGCGCGAACACAGCACCTACTACTTCGAAGTTGCCGACGTCGAACGCCAGTATGAACTCTACAAGCTCTACGAAGAAGAAGCAAACAACGCCCTGGGGCGCGGCCTTGTCCTCCCGGCGTACGATTATCTCCTCAAATGCTCCCACACCTTCAATGTCCTGGACGCGCGGGGAGCGGTCGGCGTCACCGAACGGCAAGCCCTCTTTGGCCGGATGCG